>DAOMNQ010000008.1:0-41792 GCA_035443945.1 Phycisphaerales bacterium
ATCACCAAAAGCGCAATACCGTTCATGCGCCGAACAACCGAGCCGTCAGACAGGACCTAGGTGACGCGGTGCATCTGGTGCCCAGCCCGTTCAGGATGAGGCCGGCATCAGGCGACTGGGTGGCCTTCGTGGAGCACGTCGCTGACCTCGTCCGCACGCGCGGCTACGGGCTCGTCGTATTCGACGCGCTGCCGGCGCTCTGGCCCGTGGCCAACGAGAACGACGCCGCTCAAGTGCTCGAAGCGCTCACGCCGATGCGAGCCATTACCGAGGCAGGGGCCGCGCTTCTCCTCGTCAACCACCCTCGAAAGGGAGACGCTACTGAGGCTCAGTCGAGCCGTGGTTCGGGCGCGCTCCCCGGATGGGTGGACATCATCGTGGAGATGAGGCGGCACCGTCCGGAGGACAGGGCCGACCGCAGGCGCGTACTCTCAGCCTACTCGCGGTTTGAGGACACTCCCGTTGAAGCCGTGCTGGAGCTGCGCGACGATGGGTACGCCTACATCGGCGACCTCGCGATGTTGAACGAAGAGGAGCGCAAGCGGACGATTGCCAAGGTCCTGCGAGATTCGGACGGCGCGCTGACCGTCCAGGAGGTCAAGAGCCGCTGGCCACCGCAGATGGTGCCGGGCGAGGCCACGCTCAGGGCAGACCTCCAGGCAGGTGCGGCGTCCGGCCTGTGGATGCGAACCGGAGCGGGAAAGCGGAATGACCCACACCGATTCCACAGCCCGAGCGAACTCGATTCGCGCACGCCGCCAGTCATAGGTGGCGGAATCGAATCGGCGGCATCACCACGAGGTGGTGAGGGAGGCCGCCCGTGACCCCCCGCTCCCCCCGCGACCCGATCCCGCTGGCGCCCCTGGGCCGCGCCCTGCAGGCCGCCGCCGACGAGGTCGAGCGGGCCTGCGCTCAGCGCACGGGGAGACCACGAACGGGGTGCCCGGTGATCGCGCACCCGCCTCTGCACCCACCAACGCCGTTCCGCAAGGAGGCGGATCATGACCGACTCTCGTGATCGCGATCGCCTTCTCCTCGACGTCAGGCAGATCTCGACCCTGCTGTCCTGTTCGAGCCGTCATATCTACCGCCTCTGCGATGCGGGCCGCATGCCGCGGCCCGTACGGCTCGGCGCGCTCGTTCGGGGGGATCGCGCGGTGATCGAACGGTGGATCGCGGCAGGCTGCCCGAACTGCCGGGACTACATTCGACCGAGCGAGCAGGGGGCAGAACATGAACCTTGAGGTCGAGATCGTCATCTCGGCAAAGCGGGTGTCGCTTCCCATTCCGCCTCCGCGGCTCGCTTGCCCAAGCATGCAGTTCTCACCATTGCGTGCCGTGCACTCGCGTCGCTTCTCATGGCACGCGCATGCTCGGCGATCGAGCGGTTCTTCCGGATTTGCCTTGACCTTCGCCGCCTCTTGCCCCTCACTGTGAGACGTCCACCCCTTCCCGTGCGTTGGGGCCGAACAAACCGTTGGAGACCGCGAGACGTCGATGGGCACCGTGTTCCGCAAAGCCTGGACCGCGCCGTTGCAGCCGGGCGCAGAGATCATCGAACAGCGGGGCAAGCGCATCGCCCGATGCGGCTGCGCAGCGGCAAAGTCCGCACGGCGGAGGTCTGCCAGGGAGAGGACGGCCGCATTCGCATCCGCGGCCGGACCGCGTCGTTCGTCGCTACGTACCGCGACGCCTCGGGCGTCCGGCGGGAACACCCGACCGGATGCCGCGACGAAACCGCGGCCCGCGCCGTCCTGGCCCAGCTCAAACGCCGTGTTGAACTCATCCGCGCCGGCGTCATCTCGGCAGAGGAGGACCGAGCGGCCCGCAACGCCAGCGAGCCGTTCGAGCGCAGTGTGGACGCCTGGATTGAGCACCTGCGGCTCAAGGGCAGTACGCGCACTGGTACACCCAGGCCCAACGCCGCGTGCTTCGGATCGCTGAGGAACAGGGCGTGCATCGGCTGGGCGAGTTCGACGCGCCGACCGTCGAGCGGTGGCTGCGCCGGTAGGCCGACCTCGGCATGTCGGCCGGCACGCGCAACGGGTACCGCCGAGCGTGCGTGGCGTTCATGAACTGGAGCGTCAAGACGGGCCGACTGCAGCGCAATCCGCTCGAGCACGTGGCCGTGGCCGACGACCGGACGGATGCCCGCCGCAAGCGCCGCGCGCTGTCCGAGCAGGAGCTGGCCCGCCTGATCGATGCCGCCCGCCGCCGCCCGCTCGCGGAGGCGCTGACGATCCGCCGAGGCAAGGACAAGGGCAAGCCGCTGGCCAAGGTCTCGAAGCGGGCACGGCAGCACCTGGAGCGCGTCGGATGGGAGCGGGCGCTCATCTACAAGACGCTCGTCCTCACCGGCCTGCGCAAGAGTGAGTTGGCGAGCATCACGGTCGGGCAGGCCGATCTCGGCGCGCCCCTTCCCTACCTCGTTCTGCACGCCGGTGATGAGAAGAACCGCCAAGGCTCGGAGATTCCGCTTCGGGCCGACCTCGCCGACGACCTCCGCGCGTGGCTGGCGGACAGGCTCGCGCAGCGGCAACAGGCCGCGCGCGAGGCGGGACACGCGATCCCCACGGCTCTCCCTCCGGACGCGCCGCTGTTGGTCGTTCCGACCGGGCTGATCCGGATCTTCGACCGCGACCTGGTCTTCGCAGGGCTGGCTTGCGTCGAGGTGCGCGATGGCAAAGAGGTTGTCGTCAAGACCGACGAGCGCGGGCGGACGCTGGACGTCCACGCCCTCCGACACACCTTCGGCACGCATCTCTCGAAGGCTGGCGTTCCGCTACGAACCGCCCAGGCCGCGATGCGTCACAGCGATCCGAGTCTGACGGCCAACGTCTACACTGACCCGAGACTGCTCGACGTAGCCGGCGCCATCGAGCAGTTGCCCCATCTGCCGCTCGGGGTGAGCACCGAGCCACGGCGGGCCGAGGCAACGGCCGCGGGTGCCTGAGGCGATATCGTCGCGAGCGGCGCCGGTGGCAACCACAGCGCCAAGCCCAGTGTGGCCGGGCGCGTGGCCCGGATGTTGTAGTGGCTGCGGGTGCCCCTTGCACCACCGCTTGCACAAGCGCTTGCACAGAGCGACGACCCGGGCGGACAATCCCTGTCATTCGCTGGCAGAGGACGGCCCGTGAGCCGAACCGATCGCGGAGGCGCGAATGGCGCGTAAACCGCGGGAGTTGGCAAACAAAGACCGCCGCTGTCCGTGCTGGACAACGGCGGTCTTCAAAGCGGGCGAAGGGAATCGAACCCTCGACATTCAGCTTGGGAAGCTGACGTTCTACCGCTGAACTACGCCCGCGTACGCCACCAGTATACCTCCCATCCACGGCCGCCGTCAGGTCGCCCCGGAGCGATCTTCGGCGCGGTCCGGCACGGGCGCCGCAGTCGCAGCGGGACCGCCGGGTCGTTACCGTGCTTCACTGCCCCCGGTCCCGCCCGTCATCGACTCCGCGGTCCGTTTCACCAGCCCGAACCAGACAAGGCAGAACACCGGCCAAGCAAGCCCAAAGAGCAGGATCATCACCACCCCGACCACCGCTCCGATCGCGGCGCCCGGGCCGGTCTGGCTCTGCGCCATCGGGTTGTTCGGGTAGTCCGCTGCCCACTGGGCCATCGCGGCGTTCTTCTCGAGTGCATTCCAGACGTTCACCGCCACGAGCGGCAGCGCAGCCACCGCGTACGCCAGGTGCAGCGTCCGACCCACCGGCTTGCGGCCGGCCGTCGCGATCCCCGCAAAGAGCAGAACGAAGGTCAACCCGAGGCCGATCGCCCCAAGCGCCCAGTCCAGCGGCCCCATGACCATCGTCGGCGGGAGCGGGGCTCCCTCCAGCGTTGGCTCCATCATCTGCGACCAGAACGGAATCATCGCCAGCCCGCACCCCGTGCAGAACAGCCCCAGACCCGCCCAGCAGATGCTGATGATCCCGACCACCTTCGGCCACTTCGGCGCGTCCACGAACAGCGACGGATCGTCCGGATCGAACCCGGTCGGCGGCTCCAGCCCTCGATCGAACTCGCTCATGCAGCCCCCTTGCCCGACGCTTCACACCTGCCCGAGAAACCGCAGGTCGTTCTCGAACAGCAGCCGGATATCCGGGATGCCGTACCGCCCCATGGCGATCCGCTCGATCCCGAACCCGAACGCGAAGCCCGTCCATTCTTCGGGATCGATGCCGCACGCTTGCAGCACGGCCGGGTCCACCATGCCGCACCCGCCCAACTCGATCCACTTCGCCGGCTCGCCCGGCCGCAGCGCGATCTTCATGTCGAACTCCGCGCTCGGCTCGGTGAACGGGAAGAACGACGGCCGGAGCCGCACCTCGGCCCCGTCGCCAAAGTAGGCCCGGGCAAACTGGAAGAGAGTGGTCTTCAGGTCCGCCATCGTCACGCCGCGGTCGATGAACAGGCCCTCGATCTGGTGGAACATGAACGAGTGCGTCGCGTCCACGGTATCGGGCCGGTACACACGCCCGGGGCTGATGACCTTGATCGGAGGCCCCCAACCCCTCGCCACCGCGTCCTCCATCACGCGCACCTGCACGGTGCTCGTCTGGCTGCGCATCATCCGCGGCCTGGTGGTCGTCCGCGGGTCGTCCACGTAGAAGTTGTCGATCGGGTCGCGCGCCGGGTGGTCCGGCGGGATGTTCAACTTCACGAAGTTGTGCTCGTCGTCCTCGAGTTCCGGGCCGTCCGCGACGTCGAACCCCATCCGACCGAATACCTCGCACAACTCCTCCCGCACCCGCGTCAGGATGTGCCGACGTCCGGCAGCCTCCGTCACGACCCTGCCCGGCTCGGTCACATCCAGCACCGGCCCTGACGCCGCGGGCTGCCCGTTGTCCAGCGCGGCACGCCTGGCCTCGAACGCCGCCTCAAGCGCGGCCTTCACCTCGTTGAGCCGCTTGCCGACCGCCGGCTTCTCCGGCCCGGGCACGTCCTTCAGCCCGGCCATGGCGGCGCGGAGACGACCCTTCGTCCCGAGATACGCGATGCGCCATGCCTCGACGGCGTCGGCATCGCTCGCCTCCGCCAGCCCAGCAAGCCCTTCCGACTCGATCTTTGACAACTCCGACAGCATGGACGCATGGTACGGCAGCCGGGGAGCGAGTGCGTCACGGCCCACCCGGCGCAGCCGGAGGCTGCTCATTCGCCTCGATGAACGCGAGCAGCCGCCACGAGCCGCCGGTCACCCCGCGCACGCGGCAGGTCACGACCGCGCCGCCGCCCGGCGGAACGAGCAACTCCATCCGAGTTCGCCCGGTCGGTCCCAGCGGCAGACCCAGATCCCGCGTCAGGAGTTCCACGCTGCTGAACGCCTCAGACGCCGTCAACCCAGCGTCGAGGGTTGCGCCGCCGCCGTCCGTCAGACGCGATCGGAAGAACAGGTTGAGGTCGCGCGAGCCTGACCCGGCCGTCTCCCGCACCCCGATGCCGGCCTGCTCACCCTCGAACTGGATCACGCCCATGGTAGCATCGCACCGGGCAAGCCCCTCGGCCGTGAGCGCGTTTGCAAGATCGCGCAGCATCTTCAGCGTCGCCGCGTCCGCCGCACCGCTGTCGAGTCGTGCCGCGGTCTCCACCAGCATCCTCGCCTCCCCCCGTTCGAGTGAGGTCTCCGGAATCCGGTACAGGCTCGCCCCGACAACCACGATCCGCTTCGGCGCATCCTCCGCCCCCGGAGCCAGCTCGTCGGCCGAAGCGACCGTGCCCGCCGGGGCCGGGGCCGGACGGATCAGTTTCGTGCGCACGCCGATCAGCACGAGCGTCAGGGCCAGCACTCCGACGATCGCGAGAACGACTCTCGCCCTTCTCATGTCAACGCCTCCCAAAGACAACGCCCGACCTTGATGGCCGGGCGTCGTGAGGGTCTACCTTCCACTGAGCGCTCAGGCCGTGGCTGCCTGCGCCTCCTGCCCATCCTTGCGGAGTTTGGCCGCAAAGGCCGTCCGGCGGTCCGCCTGCCTGCGCCTGGTGCCGGGCCGCCCGCCGACCTCGGGGCCTTCCTCAGCGCCGACGAACTGGAGCACGCAGAGCGGCGTGCCGTCGCCGAGGCGGCGGTACCCGAGTTTGACGATCCGCGTGTACCCGCCCTGGCGGTCCTGGAAGCGAGGAGCGACGTTGTCGAAAATGTGCTTCACGAGCCGCGGCGCCTTGCGGAGTTCGCCGTAGCGGTTCCGCTCGACGGCCGACGCCTCCGGGATATCGAAGAACGCCTCGGCCTGCTCCCGCTGCTGCTCGACGCGCTCGCGCTCCGCATCCGACGCCTGCTTGGGCAGGTACGACCATGCGAACGCCCGACGGTCGTGCCCGAGCATCGAGATCACCTGGCGACGCGCGTGCAGGTCGCCGCGCTTCGCCTTGGTCACGATCCGCTCGACGAAGGGCTGCACGGCCTTGGCCTTCGGCACCGTCGTCACGATCTGCCCGTGCTCGAAGAGCGACGCCGCCATGTTGCGCAGCATCGCCGTCCGGTGCGCCGTCGTCCGACCCAGTTTGTAGCCAGCCTTGCGGTGGCGCATGACGCAACTCCTCTACGCCCCCGGCCTTCCCCGGCGGGCCTCAACTCTAGGCCGATACCCCCGTCAGGCGGAGGACGTCGGCAGCGCGTACCCCTCCGGCAGCGACATCCCCAGGTCCAGCCCGAGGTCCAGCAGTTTCCGCTTGACCTCCCGTAGCGACGTCCGACCGAACGAGCGGAGCTTCAGCAGTTCCGCGTCGCTGTGGGTGACCAGTTGCGCCACCGTGTCGATCTTGGCCGACTCGAGGCAGTTGCTCGCCCGCACGCTCAGTTCCAGGTCGCCGATCGGCATGTTCAGTTTGCGGATCAGTTCCTCGTCCACACCCGCCGCGGCCGCCGCCTCGTCCGAGACACGCTCCTGGCCCAGTTCGAAGTACTGCACGAACGGGTTGAGGTGCTTGCGGAGAATCTTCGCGGCCTCGACCAGCGCCAGTTCGGGCGCGACCGTGCCGTTCGTCCATATCTCCATGATCAGTTTGTCGAAGTTCGTGCGCTGACCGACGCGCGTCTCCTCGACCTTGTACCGCACGCGCTGGACGGGCGAGTAGATCGCGTCCATGAAGATGCGACCGATCTCCTGCTCCTCGTTGCGGCTGTACTGCTCGCTCGCGGGGACATACCCTCGCCCCTTCCCGACCACAAACTCCATCTCGAAGTCCACCTCGTCGGTCAGCGTGCAGATCACGTACCCCTTGTTCAGCACCGTGATCGCCGGGTCCGCCTCGATCAGGTCCGCCGTCACCTCGCCCGGCCCGCGCGCCGCGAGTTTCATCGTCTTCTCTTCGTCGCCGTCGAGACGCACGACCAGACCCTTGACGTTCAGGATCAGGTCCGTGACGTCCTCCAGCACACCGGGAAGCGTCGTGAACTCGTGCTCCGCGCCCTTGATCTTGACGCTCTTCACCGCCGCCCCTTCGAGCGAACTCAGCAGGATGCGACGGAGGCTGTTGCCCACCGTCGTCCCGAACCCGCGCTCGAACGGCTCGATCGTGAAGCGACCGAACGTGTCGCTCCTGAACTTCGGGTCGTTCGTGACCCGGCTCGGCAACTCCAGCCCACGCCAGCGAATGCGCATGATGACCACCTCGACACCGCGGCAGCCTCCAGAGAGGTCAGACGCCCGCCGGCTCTCGGATGCCAAGGCCCTGCCGCGTGGCCTCGGCCCCTGCTGTCCGGGGGCGACGAGAACGAATCCAACTCAGACCCGGCGACGCTTCCGCGGCCGGCAACCGTTGTGCGGCACCGGCGTGTGGTCCTCGATCGCCGTCACACGAAGCCCGGTGCTCACCAGCCCGTTGACCGCAGACTCCCGACCGGGGCCAGTCCCCTTGATCCGCACCTCGACCTCGCTCATGCCGAGTTTGCGGGCCTTCTGACCGGCCTGCTCACCCGCACGGGTCGCGGCGAACGGAGTGCTCTTGCGGGCGCCCTTGAACCCGATCGTGCCCGACGAGTCCCAGCACAGCGTCTCGCCGTTCGGGTCCGTGATCGTCACGATCGTGTTGTTCTGCGTCGCGCGGACATACACGATCCCGCGGACGACGTTCTTGCGAACTTTCTTGACCTTCTTCGCCATCTGTCCCTCGCTTCAGCGGTTCCTTCTCCCCGCACGGGGCAGGAACCTCGCGATGTCGCCGCAACACGCGGCGATCACTTGGCCTTCACGCCCTTCTTGCCGGCGACCGTCTTCTTCCGGCCCTTCCGCGTGCGCGCATTGCAACGCGTCCGCTGCCCGCGGACGGGCAGGCCTTTGCGGTGCCGCTCCCCGCGGTAGCAACGGATGTCCTTCAGCCGCTGGACGTTCTGCGACACGTGCCGACGAAGCGCACCCTCGACGAGGTAACTCGCGTCGATGATGGCGTTGATCTGCGCCACCTTCTGCTCCGGCAGTTCACCCGCCGCCAGGTTCGGATCGACCTGCGCCTCGGCCAAGATGTCCGACGCGAACTTCGGACCGATCCCGTGCACGTACTGCAGTGAGTACAGAATCTTCTTCTTCTCGGGAACGTCAACACCGGCGATACGTGGCACCGCGATGCTCCTTCAACCCAGTCGATCTCAGCCCTGCACCTGCTTGTGCTTCGGGTCCGCCTTGCAGATCACGCGAACCTTGCCCCGGCGGCGAACCACCTGGCACTTCGCACAGATACGCTTCACGCTCGCCTTGACCTTCACGGCTCAAACCCCAGGCCCAGCGGCCGATTCGGACACGATCCACTCCCACAAACCCGCCCACGCGGCGGGGCTGAGATGGTAGGCCCGCCCCCACGACCCGGCCACTTCCCAATCTCGGGGCGAGGCCTCTCCGGCCCCTGCTCCACACCCTCGTGCTCTCGGGACCCCGCCATGCCGGCCCCGGCTCAGTGCCGATATGTGATCCGCGCCTTGGTCAGGTCATACGGACTCATCTCGACCGTCACCCGGTCGCCCGGCAGGATGCGGATGTAGTTCATCCGCATCTTCCCCGACACGTACGCCAGCACCTCGGTCTTCTGCTCGTTCGGCAGCCGAACCTTGAACGTGGCGTTCGGCAACGCCTCGATCACCGTCGCTTCGAACGTGAACTTTTCATCCTGCTTCGCCATACACCTCCCGGGAACCGCCGATCCGGGGGGCGACGCCACCCCTCCCGAGACCGGAAGCACATTGTTGGCCGCCCGAGCGCCCGCGTCATGCCCCGGTCAACACCATCACGCTTTCTTCCAGAATCGCCACCGTCCGCTCCTCCGTGCAGGCGAGGCCGCCATCCGCCGTGAACACCGTCCCGTTCCGCTCGACGACCTCCCCTCCGAGTCCGGCCGTCACCGTCGGCTCCAGGGTGATGATCATTCCCGGCCGAAGCACGACGTCGTCCGGCCCGCCATGAGCCGCATCCAGACGCAGTGCCGGCCCCTCGTGAAGCCGTCTGCCGACCCCGTGCCCCGCCGGAGTCGCCGCAAGACCGACCCCCCGACGCTCGGCCTCCCCCCGCATCGCTGTCGCGACGGTGGACCAGCGCACACCAGGACTGAGCGCGGCCAGACCAGCCTGAAGCGTGCTCTGGGCCGCTCTCGCCTGCCGCAGGGCCGGGTCCGCTCCGGGGGGCACAACGGCTACACGGGCCGCATCCGCCCACCAACCGCCGACCGCTCCGGCCACGTCCACCGTCACCAGGTCGCCAGGCTCCAGCCTCCTCGGTCCCGGCGCAGCGAACGCGACCTCATCGTTGACGCACACAAAGACCGCCGCCTCATCCAACCCGATCGATGCCGCCCGGGCCGCGCCGGCGGCTTCGGCGGTCGTCTTCCCGGCGTGACACGCATCGACCGCGGCCGACACGGCACGCCACACCGCTCGCCCCGCGACGTGCATCGCCGCAAGATCGGCCGGATTCTTGAGCACGATCACCATGCCGCGCCCGCGATCCTCAGCCCCGCGGGCCTCGGATGCGCATCTTCGGCCCGCCCTCCTGCCCGCTGAGGAAGCCCGCGTAGTTCCGCATCAGCAGGGCGGCCTCGACGCGCTGCAGGAAATCGAGCGTCACGCTCACCACGATCAACAGGCCCGTGCCCCCGAGGAACTGCGTCACCGAGAAATCGATGTTCAGGCTCTTGTTCACGACCATCGGCAGCACCGCGATCACGGCCAGGAACGCCGCGCCCACATAGGTGATCCGCTCCATCACGGTTTCAAGATACTCCGCCGTGCGTGGGCCCGGACGCAGGCCGGGGATGAACGACCCGTGGTCGCGCAACTGCTTGGACATCTCCTCCGGGTTGAACTGCACCGTGATCCAGAAGTAACTGAAGAAGTAGACCATCAGCACATAGAGCAGCACGTACGGGAACTCGCCCATCATGAAGGCGTCGCCCAGCCACCGCGTCGTGGCGATCCACCACACGGGCGACGAGCCGGGCTGGGCGGTCCCCGCGAGTGCCTCGAAGATCACCGACGGGAAGATCATGAGCGAACTGGCGAAGATGATCGGCATGACGCCGCCGTGGTTCACCTTCAGCGGCAGGTAACTCCGCTGCCCGCCGTAGACGCGCCGCCCGCGGGTGTGCTTCGCCTGCTGCACGGGGATGCGCCTCTGGGCGACAGTCAGGATCACCGACCCCCCCACCACCAGCACGAACCCGCCCAGCAGAAACAGCAGGCTCATGTAGTTCATCTTGGTCGGGTCGGTCGGGTCGAAGTTCCCGAAGACCCACAGCACGGCCTGGGGCATCCCGGTCAGGATGCCGGCCATGATGATCATCGAGACGCCGTTGCCGATCCCGAAGCGGTCGATCTGTTCGCCGAGCCACATCAGGAAGACGGTGCCCGCCGTCAGGGCCGTCACGGCGGTGATCCACCACATCGGGTTCTGTGCCGCGGACTGGTACACCATGCCCTGCGAGGTGATGTACGTCAGCCACCCGACCGCCTGCACGATGCACAGGCCGACCGTCGTGTAGCGCGTCCACTCCTGAATCTTCACCCGTCCGGTCGGGCCTTCGTCCTGGATCTTCTTCAGCGCGGGCCACGCCGACATGAGCAACTGGAAGATGATCGCCGCCGAGATGTACGGCATGATCCCGAGGCCGAAGATCGTCGATTGCGAGAACGACCCGCCGGAAAAGATCGCAACGTACTGCGAGAGACGCCCGACCGCACTGCCCGTCTCCGCGGCCTGCCGGAAATACTCCGCCAGGCGTTCCTGGTTCACGCCGGGGAGCGGGATCCAGAACCCGATCCGGTAGACCACGAGCATCCCGAGCGTGAACAAAATCTTGTTCCGCAGTTCGGAGATGCGAAAGACGTTGACGAGGGTGCTCAG
The DNA here is from genome assembly GCA_035443945.1 of Phycisphaerales bacterium. Classification (GTDB taxonomy): domain Bacteria; phylum Planctomycetota; class Phycisphaerae; order Phycisphaerales; family UBA1924; genus CAADGN01. Next base: position 11,322 of record DAOMNQ010000008.1, read on the forward strand.
CATCCTGCCGGCTCCTGGACCCGCGCGTACCCGCCGCGTCCGCTGGACTCACGCGCTCGCGGGCCGATCACGCTTCCTCCGTCGGCGAGGCCGCCTCCGCCTTCGTCGGCTTCTTCTTGGAGCCGCGACGCAACTTCTTGGTCAGGTTCTTCGGCGTGGGGTCGCCTGAGTTGCGGTCGATGCCGCGGATGCGGTCGCGCCGCGAACCGGTCTCATGGACCGAGCCGCCCGCCCCCTCGACCAGTTTCCGCGCCGAGGCCGACACCCGCGCCGCCTCCACCGTGAACTTCTGGGTGAGTTTCTGCTCGCCCAGGTCGCCCAACACCTTCACGCCGCGGCTCGTGTCGCGGATCAGCCCCGCCTTCACGAGCGACGCCGCGTTCACCGCGCCCCCCTTCGTGAAATCGGGGTGCGACACGATGGAGCCGAGATTCACGATCCAGAACCGCGTCTTGAAGTTGACGTTCGAGAAGCCGAACTTCGGCATGCGCCGGAAGTACGGCATCTGCCCGCCCTCGAACTGGTGGCGCGTCGAGTGGCTGGTGCGGCTGCCCGCGCCCTTGTGCCCGCGCCCGGACTGCTTGCCCTGGCCCGAGCCTTGGCCGCGACCGATGCGCTTGCGCGCCTTGTACTTGCCGGCCAACTTGGTTACGTCGTGGATCATCATCTCGGGTCACTCCCGCTCGATCGGGCCGATGTGCTCTTTCGTTCCGTACCTCTGCCGTGAGCCGTCAGGCTCGCGCGCCCTCCGCCCCGCCCTGCCCTTCGGCGCTCCCGCCCTGCTGGCCGCCGCGCCGACCGCGACCGCCTCCGCCGCCGCGGCCGCCGCGACGCTCCTGCCCGATCGTGTTCACCGGGGCGCGCATGCGCTCGCCGGCGACGTTCGAGGGCATGAACCGCTTGCCCCGCTCGATCTTCTGCTCGATCTCCGTTGCGGGCAGGTCCACGCCGCGCAACTCGCGCACGGTCTCGCTCATGCGCAGACGGGCCAGCCCGTCGAAAACGGCCTTCACCGTGTTGATCTTGTTCGTCGAGCCGTAGCACTTGGTCAGGCAGTCGCTCACGCCCGCCATCTCCAGCACCGCGCGGACCGACCCGCCCGCCACGACGCCCGTGCCCGGCGACGCGGGGATCAGCCGCACGCGCGACGCCGCGTACCGCCCCTCCACCTCGTGCGGGATCGTGCCGCCGACACGCGGGATCGTCGTCATCTTGCGCCGGGCGAACTTCTCCGCTTTCTCGATAGCAGTCGGCACTTCCTTGGCCTTCCCGTGCCCGTACCCGACGCGCCCACGCTTGTCGCCGCAGACGACCAGCGCGCCGAAACTGAACCGGCGTCCGCCCTTGACCGTCGAAGCCGTGCGGAAGACGCCCAGCGTCGTCGATTCCATCTGCCCGTGCTCTTCGAGACCCTGTGCCATGTTGCTCTCTGTTCGTCCCCGGGCCGAAGCCCGTCATGCCGTCCGTCCGTGCGGGGCACGCGCCCGCCGCGCTCCGCCCCGATCCAACAACCCCGCTTCAGAACTCCAGTCCGCCCTTGCGCGCCGCGTCCGCGAGCGACTTGATCCGCCCGTGGTAGCGGAACCCGCCGCGATCGAACACCACCTTCGTGATGCCACTCGCTTTCGCCTTCGCCGCCAGTTTCGCGCCGACCGCCGCCGCCGCCGCCACGTTGCCGGTCTTCTCGACCGCCGCGTCCTTGTCGCGCGTGGACGCAGACACGATCGTCCGGCCGGCGAGGTCGTCGATCACCTGTGCGTACACATGGTTCAGCGAGCGGTACACCGCCAGGCGGGGCCGCTCCGCCGTGCCTGTGATGCGCTTGCGGATGCCGATCCGCCTTCTCGCGTGACGCTGCTCTTTCTTCTGTTGCCTGTCCATCGTCCAACTCCGCCCGGCTCGCCCGGGCCTGCGCGCCGGCTCAGGCGCCGAACTGCTTGCCCTGCTTGCGACGGATCGTCTCGTCCGAGTACTTGATCCCCTTGCCGTTGTACGGCTCGGGCTTGCGCTTCGAGCGCATCGCCGCCGCGAACTGCCCGACCGCCTGCTTGTCCGGGCCGGCGATCTTCACGATCTGCTTGTCCACCGTAACCATCAGGCCCTGCGGGATCGGCATGACCACGGGGTTGGCGAACCCGAGCTGCAGACGCACCTCTCGCCCCGCGAGCGCCGCCTGCCAGCCCACGCCAACGATCTCCATCGTCTTTTCGTAGCCCTTCGACACGCCGTCCACCATGTTCTGAATGTGCGCCCGCGTCGTCCCCCAATGCGCCCGCACCTGCCGCTCCTCGGCACGCGCCGGATCGATCTCGCACACGACGTGGCCCCCGCCCTCATCGACGCGCACCGACACCTCCGCCGGGCGCCTGATCGACAGCGTGCCCTTCGGCCCCTCGACCTTCACGGCGTCGGCGCTCACCGTGACCTTCACGCCCTTGGGCACGGCTACGGGTTGTTTTCCGATCCTCGACATCTCGGCTGTCCTCGTCGTCCGCCGCGCGGCGGGGATTCCAGTCCTTCCTCAACTCATTCGACCGTGCAGAGCAACTCGCCCCCGATGCGCTCCTCGCGGCACTTGCGATCGCTCAGCACGCCGCGGCTCGTCGAGACCACGCCGATGCCAAGCCCCTGGATCGGGCGCGGCAGCGCCTCCACGCCCACGTACACGCGCCGGCCGGGCCGGCTCTCGCGCCGGATCTCATGGATCACCGTCTCGCCCCGCGGGCCGTACCGGAGGCGGAGTTTGATCAGCCCCTGCCGCCCATCCTCCACCACGTCGTAGCCCTCGACGTAGCCCTCGGCCTGCAGCACGTCCGCGATCCCGCGGTTCACCTTGCTGTTCAGGCAGGTCACCGTCCGGGCCTTGTTGCGCACGGCGTTCCGGATCCGTGTCAGCATGTCCGCGATTGGGTCGCTCATCGCCATCGTTCGTCACCGCCTCGAAGCCTGTGTGGCTCGGTGTGTTCAGTCCCGTCCAACGCTACCAACTCGCCTTTCGCATCCCGGGGATCTTCCCCTCCAACGCCAGTTTCCGCAGCATGATGCGGCTGATGCGGAACTTGCGGTACACCGCACGCGAACGCCCGGTCAACTCGCACCGGCGCACCGTCCGCGTCGAGAACTTCGGGGTCCGCTTCGTCTTCGCCATCTGCGCCTTCGTCGTCATGCGTCCTCCAGAGCCGATCAGCTCTTCTCGCCCACCTTCTGGAACGGCATCCCCAACTGCTCGAGCACGAACAGGCTCTTCTCGGGGTCCGAGTTCGAGAAGGAGAAGTTGATGTTCATACCGTGCGTGAACTGCACCTCCGCCATGTTGATCTCGGGGAACACCCCCTGCTCGTTCAGGCCCATCGAGTAGTTGCCCTGGCGGTCGAAGGCCGTCCGAGACAGGCCCCGGAAGTCCTTGATGCGGGGCGTCGCGAGGTTGATCAGGCGGTCGAGGAAGTGCCACATCCGGTCCCGCCGGAGCGTCACCATCGCCGCCGTCTCGTACCCCTCGCGGACCTTGAAGTTCGAGACCGACTTCTTCGCCCTGAGCACCACCGGCCTCTGCCCGCTGATCGACTTCAGCGTGTCAAGAACCTGCTGCTTCACGGTCGGCGGGATCTTCGTCCCGTCCAGGTGCCGCCCCATGTTCACGTTGATCACGATCTTCTCGAGTTTCGGCATCGCCATGCGATTGTCGATCCCGAAGCGCTCGGTCACCTTCGGACGCACTTCCGTGTCGAAGCGGGTGCGCACGCGCGACGGCCGCGCAGGCTCCGCGCCCTCGATCACCCCGCCCTTGCCCTTCTTCTGCTTTGTCGCGTCTTTCGCCATGATTCAATCCGCCGTTCTGCCCGCTCGGGGCCTCACGCCCCCGCCTTCGACCGCGGCCCGTGCACTTTGCCCAGCGTCTTGCCGCCGCGCACCGCCACGCGGACCTTGCTCCCGTCCGGCTTCACCTCGAACCGAACCCGCGTGGGCTTGCCGTCCACAACCGGGCTGACGTTGCTGATGTGGATCGGCGCTTCCTTGGTGATGATCCCCCCCTGTGGGCTGGTCCGCGTGGGCTTGACGTGCTTCACGCGGAGGTTCACGCCCTTCACCACCACACGGTCCTTGTCGGGGATGACGCGCATGACCTCCCCCTGCCGGCCCTTGTGCGAGCCGGAGGTCACGATCACAACGTCGCCTTTCTTCACGTGCCTGGGCATCGGATCACCTTCCCTCACACCACCTCGGAAGCCAGAGAAACGATCTTCATGTAGTTCCGCTCGCGCAACTCTCTCGCCACCGGACCGAAGATGCGCGTCCCCTTCGGGTTCCCGTCGTCGTTGATCAGCACCACCGCGCTGCGGTCGAACCGAACGTACGAGCCGTCCGCACGCCGCTTCGCCTTCGCCGTCCGCACGACCACGGCCTTGGACATGTCGCCCGGCTTCACCTCGGCCCCGGGCAGGGCCTTCTTCACGCTCACGAGCACTCGGTCGCCCACGCCCGCCGTCCGCCGGCGGAACCCGCCGCGCCGCGTCGAGCCGCCGTACACCTTGATGACGTACGCGATCTTCGCGCCCGAGTTGTCCGCGACCTCGCACCTTGATTCCTGCTGCAGCATGACGGCACCTCAACCCGATCTCACACGCCCTCGACCAGACGCTCGCTCTTGCGCTCCACCACCCGGACCAGACTCCAACGCTTCGTCTTGCTCACCGGGCGGCACTGCGTCACCTCCACGATGTCGCCCCGGCGGCTCTCGTTCTCCGGATCGTGCACGTGCAGCACCGTACGCCGCTGCACGTACTTCCCGTACTTCGGGTGCCGCGCCGTGAACCGCACCACAACCTTGCGCGTCTTGTCACGACCGTCGGTCTCGACCACGCCGACCTTCGTCGTTCTGGATTCAGTCTTCGCTTCGCTCATCGTCGATGGTCCTCAGCCGATCCGCCGGTCACGCCCTCGCTCCGGCCGCCGCACGGCGCCGGCTCCGCTCCGTCTCCAGCCTCGCGATGTCACGCCGCACCTTCCGAAAGAGCGACGTGTCCTCGATCTTCTCGCTCGCCGCCTGCGTCCGCATCCTGAACCGCTTCTCGCGCAGCGTGCGCAGTTCGATCGCCAGTTCCTCGTCCTTCATCCGCCTGATCTCGGGGCCTGTCATCGCGCCGACCTCCTCACGCCGTGATCCGCCGGCCGACGAACCGGCACCGCACCGGCATCTTCATCGCTACCCGCGACAACGCCTGCTTCGCCACGTCCTCCGAAACACCCGCGATCTCGAAGAGCATCGTGCCCGCACGCACCCGCGCCGCCCAGTACTCCACGTCCGCCTTGCCCGTGCCCATCCGCGTCTCCAGCGGCTTCTTGCTGATCGGCTTGTCCGGGAAAACGCGGATGAACAACTTGCCCTCACGCTTCAGCAGGTGCTGGGCCGCGATGCGCCCCGCCTCGATCACGTTCGACGGCAGCCAGCACCCGTCCAGCGCCTGCAGGCCGTAGTCCCCGAACGCCACGTAGTTCCCCTTCGTCGCGCGCCGATCGCGCACACGCCGGAACTCCTTGCGGTACTTCACTCGCTTGGGAATCTTGTAGGGAGGCATCCGTCAATCTCCGCTGTGCTGCCCGTTCCGTTTCTCAGTGACGCCCACGCGCCCGCGGCCTCGCGCCCGCCGCACGCGACGCGCCCTCGTCCTCGGTCTGCTGCTCGTCGTACATCCCCCGATAGATCCACACCTTCACGCCGATCACCCCGTAGCCCGTCCGCGCCTCCGCGAACCCGTAGTCCACGTGCGCCTGCAGCGTGCTCAGCGGGAGCGACCCCAGCCGAACGTCCAACTGGCGGCTCATCTCAGCGCCGCCAAGGCGACCCGAGATCAGGATCTTCACGCCCTTCGCGCCCGCCTGCATCACGCCCTCGGCCCGCGTCTTCACCACGCGACGGAACGCCGCCCGCTTGGTCAACTGCTCCGCCACGCCCTCGGCGACCAACTGCGCATCAAGGTCCGGCTGCTTGATCTCGATGATCGAGATCGCCACCTTCCGGCCCGTCATGTACGCAAGTTCCTGCGTGATGCGCTCGACCTCCGCCCCCTTCGGCCCGATCACCAGCCCCGGACGCGCCGTCCGGATGATCACCTTCAACTCCTCACGGGTGCGCTCGATGTGGATGTCCGAGACCGCGGCGTTCGGCGGCGTCCGGTTCAGACGCTTGTCCAGGTGCCGGCGGATCTTCTCGTCCTCCACCAGCAACTCGCCGTACAACGCCTTCGGCGCGTACCACCGCGAACGGTGCGCCTCCGTGATCCCGAGCCTCAGTCCGAACGGGTGCGTTTTCTGTCCCATCAGCCGCGCTCCTCCACGCCGATCGTGATGTGGCTCGTCTGCTTGATGATCTGGTGCGCCCGTCCACGATCCTTCGGGCGGAAACGCTTGATCTGCGACCCCTCATCCACGCGGCTCTCGGCGACGATCAGGTTCCCCACGTCCGCCTCCGCCGCCTCCGCGTCCGCCACCGCCGCCGACAACGCCTTGCGAATATTCGTCGCCGCACGCTTCGGGCTGAACGCGAGCACGTTCAAAGCGTCCTCGACCGTGCGCCCCCGGACCATGTCCGCCACCAGCCGGGCCTTGCGCGTGCTCCCGCGGCTGTAACGCACGCTGCTCGTGAACCGCACCAGGTCGCGCGCCTGACACCCCAGCGCCTCGGCCAGCCTCGCCACGTCCGCCGCCTTGCAGCGGGGATGGTCGCGACCGCCCATCCAGTTCCGCACCGCCGACGCGGCCCGGTCGCCCTTCAGGCCCGTCCGCTCGACCGCGTGCGCCAACTCGTCGGCCGTCACGCCGCTCTGCTCCGCCAGCAGTCTCAGTTTGTCGCCTCGAATCCTCACGGCACGGTCCCTTCGCTGCTTCGCCCGCCTCAGGCGGACTCGCCCGCCTTGATGCCTTCCTTCTTGTTCGTGTGCCCGCGGAACGTGCGGGTCGCGCTGAACTCGCCCAACTTGTGCCCCACCATGTCCTCGGTCACGAACACGTCGATGAACACACGCCCGTTGTGAACCTTGAACGTGTGCCCCACGAACTCCGGCACGATCGTGCACCGACGCGACCAGGTCTTCACCGGCTCACGCTTGTTCTGCTGGTTCAGACGCTCCACCTTCCGGTAGAGCTTCTCCACGACGTACGGGCCTTTCTTCAGACTGCGTCCCATGTGCCTCGTCCCTCAGATCACTTCAACTGCCCGTAGCGACGGCTGTACCGACGACGGATGATCAACTTCTCGCTGTGCTGCTTGCGGTTGCGGGTGCTGCCGCCCTTGGCCGGCACGCCCGTCGGCCCGCACGGAGCCCGGTTGCTCTTCGAGCGGCCCTCGCCCCCGCCCAGCGGGTGGGCGTGGTGGCTCTTGGCCACGCCGCGCGTGATCGGCCGCCGACCCAACTTGCGCGTCAGCCCCGCCTTGCCCAGGCGCCGGTTCTGATGGTCCGTGTTGCCGACCGCGCCGATCGTCGCCCGGCAATCCGCGGGGACGCGCCGGATCTCGCCGCTCGGCAGCACCAGCGTCGCGAACCCGCCCTCGCGGTTGCTCAGCCGCGCGCTCGCCCCGGCGGAGCGGCACATCTGACCGCCCTTGCCCGGCGTGATCTCCACGCAGTGAACCTCCAGGCCCGTCGGAATGTACCGCAACGGCATCGCGTTCCCGACCTCCGGCTCCACCGGACCCGTGCTCGAACACACCACCGTCCGACCCACCTTCAGCCCGGCCGGCGCGGGGATGTACCGCTTCACCCCGTCCGCGTACTCGATCAACGCGATGTGACACGAGCGGTTCGGGTCGTACTCCACTCCCACGACCTTCCCCTCGATCCCGTCGCGGTCCTTGCGTCGGAAGTCGATGAGGCGGTACATCCGCTTCACCCCGCCCCCACGCCCGCGCGACGTGATCACGCCGTGGTGGTTCCGTCCGCCCTTCTTGGCGAGAGGGCGCACCAGCGACTTCTCGGGCCGCTTCTTCGTCACCTCGGCATTGGTGTTGACCGAAGCGTTGCGGCGTCCCGCGCTCGTCGGTTTGTATGTGCGGATCGGCATCGTCAATCACCTCAGAACAACTCGATCGACTGGCCCTCGGCCAGACGAACGCTCGCCTTCTTCACCACCGGCTCCTTGACCCACCCGTACCGCAGGCGGCGACGCCGACCCTTCTGGTTCTGCGTCCACACCCGCTCGACCTTCACGCCGTACAGCGTCTCCACCGCACGCTTCACGTCCGTCTTCGACGCGCGACGGTCGATCACGAACGCGTAGTGCCCACGCTCGTTCATCCCGAGCGTGGACTTCTCGGTCAGCAGCGGCCGCTTGATCACGTCCGCAGGGTTCATCGCTTCGCCTCCCCGCCCGCCTTCACGCGGCCCATTGGCTCGACCTTCGCCGACTTGCCCGTCTGGCTGCTCGGACCGCTCAACCACGATTCCAACTCACGCCGCCCGATCACCAGGTACCGATGGTTCAGCATGTTGAAGCACGTCAACTGGTCCGATCGACAGAGCGTCACCCCGTCGATGTTCCGCGCCGAGAGCGCGGCGTTCCGCTGACCCTCACGGTCGCCCGACAGCGCAACCAGCGCACTGCGATCAACCTTCAACGCCCCCAGCAGATCGACAAACGACCTGGTCTTCGGCTCGGCGAAGGCCAGGTCGTCCACCACACGAACCTCGTTGTCCACCAGTTTCGCCAGCAGCGCGTTCCGGTTCGCCTTGCGCCGCATCTTCGTCGGCATCGACAGGTGATAATCCTCTCGCGTCCGCCGCTTGGCGAACGCGTGCCCGCCGCCGCGGAACTGCGGCACCTTCCGGTCGCCGTGCCGCGCCCGGCCCGTCCCCTTCTGCTTGTAGATCTTCTTCGTCGAGCCTTCGACGTCGTGGCGGTTCTTCGTCCGCGACGAACCCTGCCGCAGATTGGCGTGGTACATCACGTACGCCTGCTTGATCAGCGCGGCGTTCACCGTCCCGCCCAGGGACTGCTCGTCGATGCTGAGCGTTGCGATCTCGTCGCCCTTCGTGTTGTAGACGGGGACATCCATGCGTCTTACCTCGCCCTGCGCCTTGCCCCGGGCCTCGCCCGGCTCGTCTATCCGCCCTCCCCTGTCGCCCTCGCGGGCCATCGGGCCACCCCGATGGGGGCCGGGTCGGCTTCGACTCGGCTGCCTTTCCGCGGCCCGCCACGCGACGGGCCGCTCACGTCTCCTGTTGCCGCCCGGCGGTTTCGTCGGCCTTCGCCTCCGACCCTCCGAGCCTCCCGGGCGAGTCGCTCTCGCCCGCGGAAGTCACCTGCTTCACGCCGCTACTTCGCGGCCGCCTTCTTCGCCTTGCTCTTGTTCAACCGGATCGCCGGCCGAACCTCCACCACCGAACCATAAGGACCGGGGACCGGCCCCTTCACGAGCAGCAGACCTTTCTCCGCGTCGATCCGCACCACGTCGAGGCTCCGTGCCGTCACGCGCTCCGCCCCGAGGTGCCCGGACATGCGCTTGCCCTTCTTCAGTTTGCCGCTGAAGCCGCGGTTCGTCGCCAGGCCGCCGATCGAGCCTGGCGCCCGGTGCTTGCGCTCCGTGCCGTGGGTTGCCGTGAACCCCTTGAAGTTGTGGCGCTTCATCGTGCCGGCGAAGCCCTTGCCCTTGCTCACGCCGATCACGTCCACATACGCCACGCCCTCGAAGCGATCCACGCCGAGCGTCTGGCCCGTCTCGAATGCCGACGCCTCGTCCGCGCCGAGGCGAGACTCGATATGCACCCGCTTGGGCGTCGTTCCCGCCTTCGCATCGTGCGCGATCATCGCCATCGTCGAGCGGCGCGGCTTGATCTCCCCGTACCCGACCTGCACCGCCGCGTATCCATCGCGGTCGTCCGTGCGGACCTGCGTCACCACGCACGGCCCGACCTCGATGACGGTCACGGGCACGCTGACGTTCGCGTCGTTGTAGACGCGCGTCATGCCGATCTTTTTGCCCAGCAGTGTCAGGCCCATCGTCCGTCGTCCTTCGCTGCTTCGTGCCTCTCCGGGCAGAGGAAGCCTTCATTCAAACTCTCCGGGCCGACCCTCTCGCCTGAGGACCGGCCCGGAACACGTCACGCCTTGATTTTCACGAACACGCCCGCGGGGACGACGAGTCGGTTGAGCGCCTCGACCGTCCGCGCGTTCGGCTCGATGATGTCGATGATCCTTTTGTGCGTGCGGATCTCGTACTGCTCGCGGCTCTTCTTGTCGATGAACGGCGAGCGCAGCACCGTATACCGCTCGATCCGCGTCGGCAGCGGGATCGGACCCGCGACCTTCGCGTTCGTGCGCTTCGCGTGCTCCACGATCTCGCGCGCCGAAGCGTCCAGCGCGATGTGGTCGTACGCCTCCATCCGAATTCGGATCTTCCCGCCCGTCATCGTGCGCCCCGCATCGCCGACGCCACACGCCGGCCCAATCACTCCGTGCCCGCACGCTCGTTCGTGCGACACACACCGCACGCCGATCGGTACGCCCGACCGACGATCCACACCGACGCGCCCGGACCACCGGACGCGACTCGGTTCACTCCCCGAACTCTGGCGGCCGTTCCCGCCGGACCGGCCAGTTCGTGAACCGCGACAGGTTCCACCTGTGCGCGCGCTGGGCCTCCTCGCGGAGACAAGCCCCGTAGGGTACGGCCCCAGCGGCGGTTGTCAACGCCACCCCGACCGCCGACCCCCCATTTTTCCATCCCCTCGCCACCCCGCTACGCTGCCAAGGGCCGATCCTCGCCCCCGCCAAAGCACGTGCCCGTAGCCGGTCGATGATGCCTCTGACCGCGTCCGAAACTCGGAGGTTCAGACATGCGCCACAACGCCAGCCACACCGCGACCCGCCCCGCCTGTCTCACCATCGCGGCGACGCTCATCTTCTTCACGACTCTCACCGCAGCCCAAACACAACCCAATCAAGCCGCGCGCCCCGTCTCCGTCGAGTTCGACGAAGCGCCCTTCCGCCGCGACTCGATCGGCCTCGAAATGTACCTGCCGGTCGGCGCGGAAGCCGCCTCCAACGAGATCGGAGGCATGACCAATGTCCGCATCAACCTCCCCGACATGATCGGCCTCATCAATGTTCAGACCGCCCGCGCCGAACCCGACCAGACCGTCAACTCCGTCGGCGACGAGATCATCCGCAAACGCGAGGAGTCCGTTTCCAGCGTCGTCCGCACCCCGGGCGACAACCGCACCACCCGGACACAGGCCGTCACCTTCGACCGCGCCTCCAACATGGTTCTCGACGGCAAGCCCGTCGATCGCTTCTACATCTCAACCCCGGCCTACTCCGGCCCCGCAATCGTCTACGGCTACACCATCTTCCTGCCGACCTCCGAGCGGATCGTCACCTTCGAACTCATCACGACAGAGCCGAACCTGCCCATCGCCCGTGCCCTCTACGAGGCAACCATGGCCCGCGTCGCCTTCACCGATCCCGCCGATATCGCACTCCGCAGGGGCACGGGGCTGAGCCTCGGCGCGGCCGTCGTCTCGCAACTCACCCCTTCCGATTTCGCCTCCGTCGTCGCTCCCACCGGCCCGAACTGGGAGTGGCATCGCCTCCACATCCCCGCGCGAACGGGAGCGGACGCCGACTCGACGGAACTCGGCTACCGCCGGGTTGCCGCCTACAAGGGATCACGCGGCGAACTCGGCTCAGCCGCCGGCGCTCGCGCCACCGACGCCGCCGGCCGGCAGGACGGCTATGTCGTCCGCGTCGAGAGCCGCACGCTCACGCCGGAGGGCACGATCGACAGCGCGGGCGCGTTCTTCATGACCCCCGACGGTCAGGAGGAATCCTGGACGATCCGCATGGCGATCCGAAACCAAGGTGCCAAGCCCGCGGTCTGGACCGAGACCGGCGCCCGCAGCGGCCGAAGCATGACCATCATCACCTCGGGCGCGGGTACCGCTCCGACCGAGACCCGGCCCGTCATCGAAGGCGAGGGCTACGTCAGCCGTGCCCTCGCCTTCCTGCTCCCCGAACTCCTGGTTCGCAAGGGTGTCCCCGGCGATTACCGCTTCTACGCCTACAACTCGCGCGCCGGCAAGATCACCCTCCGCGCAGACACGCTGGAACAGCCCGCCGACCGTCCGAATGTCTGGAGGCTGACCACACGGCTCAGCGAAGACGAGGCCCCGCAGTTCTCGCTCTTCGCCCAAAGCGGCGACCTCATTCACACGGATCTCCCCAACGACGCGGGCGTCTGGGAGCCGATCGACCTCGACCGCCTCGTCCGCCTTTGGAAATCCAAGAACCTGCCTATGGACTGACTCAATCCCCCGGGGCGGCACCTTGCAGGCCACCCCCACCACTTCGTCCACACATCCACCTCGGCAAGTGGATTCCCTCGCCTGCTGAAGACCGGGCCGACGCTCACCACAGAAGTCGCGCGGACCACGATCGATTGCGATATCCTCGCAATCGAGCCCAGCCCCCGGAGTCTCCACATGCGATCCATCTCTCCCCGCGCCATCACCCGGTCATTCCTGATCGTCCTGTGCCTCACGACCCTCGCCGGCGTCGGTTGTCAGGCCACGTGCCGCGCCTGCCGCGACGCCGACACCGGCAGGTCGGGAGCAGCCGCCACGCTCGCCGCGCCCGTCGCTGAATACGCGGTCGTCAACGGCGAACAGGTCCCCGTCCCTCAGATCCCGATGGGCGACGAAGCTACCATCCGCGCCATCCTCGACGAAGGGATGAACCGCAATCAGGTCATGGCGCAGTTGACAACGCTCTGCGAGACCTTCGGCCCACGCCTCACCGGCTCGACGGACCTCGAACGCGCCGCACGATGGGCTCGCGACCAGTTCGCTTCCTGGGGCCTGTCCAACGCGCACCTGCACGAGTGGGGCAGGGTCTCGATGCGCTTCGATCGGGGGCCTTCCGCCGCGATCGTCTACCGCCGCGTCGAGCGCGACGACGGCACCGTCACGCACGAGAAGATCCGAGACCTCGCCGGTTTCACCACGCTCGCGTGGACGCCGGGCACCGATGGCGCCGTCCGCGGCCCGGTCGTTCGCATGCCCACGTCGGAGGACGAGTTCGAGGCCGTCGAGGACTCACTTGCCGGCGCTTGGGTCATCATCTCGCCCGAGCAATCCGGCCGCCGCGGAATCCGCGGCGCTCCCGGGCGAGTCTCCGCCCGGTATTCGGCCCGTGTCGAGGCACGCCAGAACATCGCCACACGCGCGGAGGCGCCGCCGCCGGACGCCGTCGCGGGCATTTGGTCCGGCCTCGTCACCGGCGAAGACCTCGGCGACGGGCTTGACATGCGCGTCGAGATCACGCGGCAGGACGACGGCACGCTCGCCGGCTCCTTCACCGTGCAGGACTTCTCCGCCGAACTCGAGGGCGTCACATTCGACCCGGCGACGGGCACGCTCTCCTATCGCAGCGTCAGCCCCGCCGGTGCATTCACCTCGACATGGACAATCGCCGGCAACGTGGCGGATGCCTCCTCGATCCTGGCGGATGATCCCGACGCCCGCTACCACGCCACGCTGTCGCGCGACGCCGGCGATGGTCCCTCGCTCCTCGAACGCGTCCTCCTCGCAGGCCCTCTCGGATTCGTCTCGTCCTCGGGCGACGAGCGCGTCTGGACCAACGCGGCCCCGGGATGGCGCGAGATGACACCGGACAAAGTCGCCCAGGACATCGAAGTCAACATCTCCGAGCCGGACTACGACTACATCAACTCCCGCCTGCACGACGGCGTCCCGATGGACATCGAGTTCGATCTCCCCCACACCTTCACCCCCGGCCCCATCCCCGTCTACAACGTGATCGCCGAGATCCCAGGGACCGAGTTCCCCGACGAGGTCATCATCATCTCCGCCCACCTCGACTCGTGGAACGGCCCCGGCTCGCAGGGCACGACCGACAACGGCACCGGATCGTCCGTCACGCTCGAAACCGCCCGCATCCTCGCCGCCGTCGGCGCGAAACCCAAGCGCACCATCCGCTTCATCCTCTGGACCGGCGAGGAGCAGGGGCTGCTCGGCTCGCGGGCTTATGTCGAGTCACTCTCCCCCGAGGAACTCTCGAAGATTTCCGCGGTCTTTGTGGACGACGGCGGCACGAACTACCAGGGCGGCCTGCACGCCGTCGCGCCGATGCGCGACTTCCTCGCCGCCGCCACCGCACCGACCAACGGCCGCTTCTTCGACTCCTCCCGCGACACCTGGATGGACGTCAACGTGCGCGTCGAGGAGGCCATGCCCCGCGGCGGCGGGTCCGACCACGCCTCCTTCAACCGCGTCGGCGTCCCCGGCTTCTTCTGGGACGAAATCGGCCGCGCCAACTACGGGCACGGCTGGCACACACAGTTCGACCGCCTCGACCTCGCAATCCCCGAGTACCTCGTGCAGTCCTCCACCAACTCCGCCATCACCGCCTACAACCTCGCCTGCGCCCCCACCCTCCTCCCACGCGCCGTGCAACCGACGCAGGAGGGACAGCAGGCCGCGGCCGGAAACTGACCGCTCGACCGAAGAGCCACTTCCACGACCCGCCCGTTTCCCGTACACTCCCCGCATGGCCACGGAACGGCTCGTCACCGCCCAGCAGCAGCCCGAGGATGATGTCGCGTCGAACGTGCTGCGCCCCTCGCGGATCGACGAGTACGTCGGCCAGGCCGACCTGCTCGAACGCCTCCGCATCACCATCGAGGCCGTCAAGACCCGCGCCGCCGCCGGTCCTGCCTCGCCCGAAGCCATGGAGCACGTGCTGCTCCACGGCCCGCCGGGACTGGGCAAGACCACACTCGCCCACGTCATCGGCAACGAGATGGGCTCGCGCGTCTACGTCACCAGCGGCCCCGCCCTCGCCCGCGGCACCGATCTCGTCGCCGCCCTGACTCGCCTGCACCAGGGTGACGTCCTGTTCATCGACGAAATCCACCGCCTCCCAGTCGCCGTCGAGGAGTTCATCTACCCGGCGATGGAGGACTTCCGCATCGACGTCACCGTCGATAGCGGCTTGCACGCGCGCACCGTGCAGATCCGCTGCAAGCCTTTCACCCTCATCGGCGCGACGACGCGGGCAGGCCTCCTCTCCGCCCCGCTCCGCTCCCGCTTCGGCCTCGTCCACCACCTCCGCTACTACTCCCCCGACGAACTCCTGACCATTCTCGAACGCACCTGCCGCGTGCTCGCCGTTCACGCTCCGTCCGCCGCCGCACTGACCACCATCGCCTCACGCTCGCGCGGCACGCCCCGCATCGCCAACCGCCTCCTCCGCCGCGTCCGCGACTACGCGCAGGTGCGAGCCGACGGCACGATCACGCCCGACCTCGTGGACGAGGCTCTCGCCCTCGAAGGCGTCGATGCACTCGGCCTCGACGAACTCGACCGCGCCTACCTCCGCGTCATCGGCTCGGTCTACGAGGGCGGGCCCGTCGGCCTGGAGACCGTCGCCGCGACCATGAACGAGGACGCCGGCACGCTCGAAGACGTTGTCGAGCCGTACCTGCTCCAGATCGGCTTCCTCGCCCGCACCCGCCGAGGTCGCACCCTCACCCGCGCCGGAGCGTCCCACCTCGGCATCGAACTGAAGCCCTCCGCCGCGAGCGTCGAGGCCGAACTCTTCAACGCGGAGTGACGGTCTTCAACCGACCGCCGCCATCAACTTTCGGGCCATCCGATCGGCGAAGAGGAACCCGTCATCCGTGGGTCGCCATCGCCCGTTCGCGGCCTCAAGCCACCCGAGCGCAATGAGCCGCGCAGCCCCGCCCTCCAGCCGCTCCGCCGATTCGCCGCTGATCGCGCGTGCCTCCGCAAGTACCCCGGCCGCATCGACGCCCTCCGCGATGCGCACCCCGGTCATCAGCCGCTCCGCGAGCAGCCGGCGAGCGTCCGGCTCCTCGGCATCCGTCGCCAGCCCCATCGGCTCCGTCCACCCGAGATAGTCGTCCAGGCGCGGCACGTTCCGCCACCGCCGGCTCCCGCCCGCCGGATCAAGCACGTGCGACGCGGCCGACGGACCCACCCCGATCCACTGCTCCTGCCGCCAGTACGCGAGGTTGTGCCGACACTCCGCGCCCGGCGCGGCGAAGTTGCTGACCTCGTACCGGGCCAGTCCCGCGTCGCGCCGGGCGGCCGTCCACCGCATCATCTCCGCCTCGGTCTCCTCCTCGATCGGCTCGAACTCGCCCCGGCGCATCCGCGCCGTCATCGCCGTGTTCGGCTCGTAGGTCAGCGCGTAGCACGACAGGTGCGTCGTCCCCAGTCCGATCGCCCGCTCGACGTCCCTCTCCCACTCGGCGTGCGTCTGCCCCGGCACGCCGAAGATCAGGTCCACCGACTGTCTGGCGATGCCCGCCTTGCGCGCCGCATCGACCGCCCGCGCCACGTTCCCCGGATCGTGCCGGCGTTCGAGCGTCCGCAGATGCCGCATCTCGAACGACTGCGCCCCGACACTGACGCGGTTGACCCCCCCGGCCGCCAGCGCGGCCATCAGCCCCTCGCTCGCCGTCTCGGGGTTGCACTCGACGGTGAACTCCCCCTTCCCCGCCGCGATCATCCCCGTAGCGAACAGCCGATGGAGCGAGGAAAGGACACGCTCCCACAGGTCGATTCGCAACAGGCTCGGCGTCCCGCCCCCGACGAAAACCGTCCGGAGCGGCACGCCCGCGAACCACGGCGCGACGCCCTCCATCTCCTGGATCAGCCGGTCCACGAACGCCGCCTGCCGGTCGCGGGTGTCCACGAGACTGTAGAAATCGCAGTAGTGGCACTTGTGCGAGCAGAACGGGATATGGACGTAGAGCGACCCCACCCCCCGCCACCCGGCGGGCACCGACCACAGGGGGTGGGCCGAGGGGCGCTCGCGTTGCGGGAGGACGGTCAGCACGGTATGGTGGTCGGCGAATCCCGGGGGCAGGCTGCCCGTGGCCGGGGACCCATTCACGGAACAAGGATACGCCCCACGTGAACGCTTCCCTCGTCCATGTCCGATCCGACGGCCGCCAGCGGGAAATCCCGCTCAACCACCCCGTCACCCTCGTCGGCCGCCGGACCGACTGTCAACTCCGCATCCCGATCTCCAGCGTCTCACGACGGCACTGTGAACTCCGCATGGCCGACGGCGGCCTGTACCTCCGCGACCTCGGCTCAAGCAACGGTACCTTCGTCAACGGCCACCGCCTCCAGGGCGAAGCCGAACTCACCCCGGGCGACCTCCTCTCGATCGGCTCGCTCGTGTTCGTCGTCCGCCTCGACGGCCATCCTCGCGCGATCGACGCTTCCGATGCCGCCAAGCGCGGCAAGCCCGCCCAGGCTCCCGGTGCCGCACCCTCCGCAATCCAGTCCGGGTTCGGCGCACCCTCCGCAGGGGACAGCAGCATCGACTTCGACTTCGACCTCGACGATGACGACGAGGAACAACCCTCGCTCTGAACTCCGGTCAGTCTCAGGCACACGACCACGCCCGGGATGAGCAACGCAAACCCAGGGACCGTCCGTCACGCACCCGCGATCATGCCGCGTTTGCAGGGGGCACGTGCTTCTCCGCGGGTGCCCTTTGCTCCGCGGCCTTCGGCCCCGAACTCGCCTCTGGAATCCGGATGCGAGTCCCGCACGCCCGGCACTTGACCGTCTTGCCGCGAGCCTCGACCGGCACCGCGAGCACCTTCCGGCACACCAGGCTCGGGCACATGATTCGGATGGTCTCTTCGCTCATGTTCTCACCACCCCGGGGATTGACCCGCCAACCAATCGACCAAGGCCCAGTCCCCCTTCACTGACCGTCCTTGCTGGGCCGATCCGTCGATTGCATCGCGCCGTCTGTAACGACTGCAAGGGCTGCGCCGCGCGTGCCCCGGCCTATCGTTCGCCCGCTTCGCCCAGGCCCCCACCTCGAGCGCGACATGACCCTTTCTCCACAGCAGACCGGGAAGGCACCTCCCCGCACCGCCGCGGCCACCGCCGTCGTCGGCCTCCAGTGGGGCGACGAGGGCAAGGGCAAGGTCGTGGACCTCCTCGCCGCAGGGCACGACGCCGTCGTCCGCTACAACGGCGGCGCGAACGCGGGACACACCGTTGTCGTGAACGGCGAGCGGTTCGCCCTCCACCTCATCCCCTCAGGCATCCTCTACCCCGGCAAGACCGCCGTCATCGGCAACGGCGTCGTCGTCGATCCCGAGGCGCTCCTGCGCGAGATCGACGCGCTCAACGAACGCGGCATCGACACTTCGGGCCTCGTGCTCAGCAGCCGCGCCCACGTCGTCATGCCATACCACAAAGCTGAAGACGAACTGCGCGAGAGCGTGACCGCCGGCACGCCGGCCGACCCCGCTCGCGTCGTCATCGGCACCACGAAGCGCGGCATCGGACCCTGCTACGCCGAGAAGTGCCAGCGATCCACCGCCGTTCGCGTCGCCGACCTGCTCCGGCCGGACACGCTCCGCGAGCGCGTCGATGCCGCATGCCGTCTGAAGAGCCACCTGCTCGCCGACCGCGCTCCCGACGCCGTGGACGCCGCGGCCATCGCCGACCGCATGGCCGCCTGCGGCCGACGGCTCGCGCCCATCGTGCGCGATACGACCTGGCTCCTGCACGACCTGCTCGCCGAGGGCAAGCGCCTCCTGTTCGAGGGCGGGAACGCCACGCTCCTCGACGTGGACCACGGGACCTACCCGTTCGTCACGTCCTCCTCCGCGTCCGCGCTCGGCATCGGGCCGGGCACAGGGGTGCCGCCCCAGCGGATCGGGCGGGTCGTCGGCATCATGAAGGCCTACTCAACCCGCGTCGGCGCGGGACCCATGCCCACCGAACTCCTCGACGAGACCGGCAATCGCATCCGCGAGCGCGGACGTGAGTACGGCACCACGACCGGCCGCCCGCGCCGATGCGGATGGCTCGACCTCGTCGCCCTCCGCTATGCCGCGGCCATCAACGGCACGACCGAACTCGCGGTCATGCTCTTCGACGTGCTCGCGGGATTTGACTCACTCAATGTCTGCACCGCTTACGAAATCGACTGCGAACGCACCGACCGATTCACCCCCGACGGCGTCGACCTCGCCCGCGCACGCCCCGTCTACCAGCGATTCCACGGCTTCAAGGAGGAGATCGGTTCGGCTAGACGCCTCGACGAACTCCCCGCCCCGGCCCGGAAATACCTCGACTTCGTCACCGAATACGTCCGAGTCCCCCTCTCGATCGTGAGCCTCGGGCCGGACCGGGCGCAAACCATCGTTCTCTGACCGTCGCGAGCCGTCGGCGAACGATCCATGCCCGCCCGTCGTACTCTCTGCGAGCCTCGGGAGCAGCACCGTGCCGAACCACGTCGCGGAGACCGTCGAGACGCCCGCTCCGTCGCCCGTGCGCCTCGACGACGCCGACCGCGCTGCGCTCGACCGCATCAGGCGCATCAACCCCCGAGCGAACCCGCTCGAACGGCTCCCCGATGTCCGTCCGGCCCGCCTCCCCCGCCACGTCGCCATCATCATGGACGGCAACGGACGCTGGGCCGAGCAGCGCGGCTTCCCCCGCATCTTCGGCCACCGCAACGGCGCAGCCGCGGTACGCGAAACAATCGCCGAGTGCGGCCGACTCGGGATCGAGGCTCTCACCCTCTTCAGTTTCTCCAGCGAGAACTGGCGACGACCCTCCGACGAGATCGAAGCCCTCATGCGCCTCTGCGTCATGTACCTCGAAGGCGAACGCGACGCCCTCGTCCGCGAGAATCTGCGCCTCCGCGTCATCGGCAGGCGCGAAGGCCTCCCCGAAGAGGTCGTCTCCGCCATCAGCGCAGTCGAAACCGCGACCGCTCACCTGACCGGGCCCACGCTCTGCCTCGCCATCAACTACGGCTCGCGTGCCGAGATCGTCGACGCGACCCGTGCCCTCGCCCGCCGCGTCCGAGCCGGCGAACTCGACCCGGAGGACATCGACGAGTCCGCCTTCGAGGCCGCGCTCGGCACCGTCGGCCTTCCCGAGCCGGACCTGCTCATCCGCACCGCGGGCGAGATGCGCCTGAGCAACTTCCTCCTCTGGCAACTCAGTTACGCCGAGTTCTACGTCACCGACGTGTTCTGGCCCGACTTCGATACCGCACGGTTCCACGCGGCCATCCGAGAGTTCGCCCGCCGAGGCCGGCGGTTCGGCGGCCTTGCCCACGGCCCCGCTCCGGACTGAGCCTTCCCCGCTACAGTGCCCGCCGTGCTCCAGCAGCGGCTCCTCTTCGGCCCCCTCATGGTTGCCCTCCTCGTCGCGGGACTCGCGCTCGATGAGTGGGTCAATGACCTCCCGCTCCCGGACGGGCTTGCGAACCTCCTCGGCCATCAGACCGCACCGCCAGGCGTCGTGATCTTCTTCGCCGTCGTTCCCCTGAGTTGGCTCGCCGCCATCGAACTCGCCGCGATCCTCCGCGCCAACGGCATCCAGGCCTCCGCCCGTGTGAGTGCCGCCGCCGCCCTCGTCGGCCTCGCCGTCTCCTGCCTCGTCCCCAGCGAGGCGGACGCCGTCGCGAGCGTTGCCACGGTCTCCTCCGCGGCCGTCGTCGTGCTCGTCGGCTCCCTGCTCTTCTTCTCTCGCCACCAGAGTTTCGAGGGTGTCGTCGCGGCGGCGGGCGGGACGCTGCTCGCCTTTGTCTACCTCGGCCTCATGTTCGGCTTCGTGCTTGCCCTTCGCCGCGAGCATTCCGTCTGGACCATCTTGTGGGTGTTGATGACCACCAAGTCCTGCGACATCGGAGCCTATTTCGTCGGCCGGGCCGTCGGCCGCCACAAACTCATCCGCTGGCTCAGCCCCGGCAAAACCTGGGAGGGACTGGCCGGCGGCGTCGCACTCAGCGCCGCGGTCGGCACCCTCGGGGCCTGGGCGCTCGCGTCGGCCGGCATCCCGGGCGGGCCTGGCCTCATCATCGGCGCAATCGCCGGTGTCGCCTTCGGCCTCCTCGGACAGGTCGGCGACCTCCTCGCCAGCCTCCTCAAACGAGACGCCGGAATGAAGGACTCCGGACAATCCCTGCCGGGCTTCGGCGGCATCCTCGACGTGCTCGACTCGCCCCTGCTGGTCATGCCCGCCGCGTACTGGATTCTCCGTTTCGCGCCCGCGGCGGAATTGTCTATCCCCCCCGGCTAGACTCAAGGCGTGAGCGCTCCCCGGGAGGGATCGATGGACGACGTGACGGCCCGCCTTCTCCGCGTCTTCCAGGCAGACAGGCAACTCGCGGGACTCCAGAGCAGACTCCGCGCCGCCGAGGCCTTCCACACCGAGCAGGTCCGCCAACTCGCACACATCAGGGCAAAGGCCGAGTCGGTCGGCACGCAGTCACGCCAACTCGCGGCGACCGCGGGCAACCTCGAGAACGAGATCCGGTCGCTCGACGAGCGCATCGAGCACCTGCGCGCCCAGATGAACGAGGCCCGCACGAACAAGGAGTACAAGGCGCTCCTGACCGAGGTCAACACCCACAAGGCCGACCGCGAGCGCATCGAGGAAGAGGCCCTCGGGCACATGACTCGGATCGACGAACTCAAGGCCCAACTGGCCGAACTCGCCGCCCAGGAGGCGGAGCGGGAGAAGGTCCGCAAGGTCGCCGAGTCCGAACGCGACGCCCGCGCGGCTGAGATCAAGGACCGCGTCGAACAAGTCAAGGCCGAACGCGACAGCCTCTCACGCGAGGTTCCGCGCGACGTCATGGCCATGTACACACGCCTCCTCGAACTCCGCGACGAGGAGGCCATGGCCGCACTCGAAATCGCCGACCGCAAACGCCACGAATATACCTGCGGGGCCTGCATGATGAGCCTCCCGATGGAGATCGCCATCTCCCTCCTCGGCGGCAAACTCACCCTGTGCCCCAACTGCCAGTGCATCCTGTACCTCACGCCCGAGACCGCCGGCGCGATCACGCCCGCCTCCTCGAAGCGGTAATCTGGCCGCGTGCGAACGATCCGGCACTGGCTCCTCCCGCTTGTCTTCCTGCTCTGCATGACCCTCCCGCACCTCGGCCAGGGCGACTGGCAGCGGACGGACGGCGCGTGGTATGGGGCCATCGCGGTTCAGGCGTGGCGGACAGGCGAACTTTGGACACTCCACGGCCCACCGGGGCAGCCGTACTTCAACAAGCCCCCGCTCGCCTTCTGGCTCCACGGCCTCGCCCTGCACGCCGTCGGGACGAACGCGGCGGCCGCACGGAATCCCAGCGTCCTGGCCGCATCCTTCGGCCTCCTCGCCGCCGTCTGGATGGTCCGCATGCTCGCCGGCAGGCGCGCTGCGCTCCTCAGCGGCGTCACCCTCGCGCTCACCGTCGAGTACTTCCGCCGCTCGCGGGAGATCTCGCTCGACCTCTGGCAGGCGGCGTTCACCATGCTCGCCCTCGCGTTGTTCGTCCGCGCGATCCTCCCTCGGAGGTCACGAACCCGCGCCGGCATCCTCTGGGCGTGCGCCGCCGGCGCGGCCCTCGGCGCGGCCCTGCTCACCAAGCCCTTCGTTGCGCTCACCACCATCCCATTGCTCGCGGCCTGGCTCGCCTGGGACTCCTGGCGGCCAACAGGCCACCACCGGAGAGTTGATGCACGCCGTGCCCTCGCTCTCATGCTCTTGGCGACTGGCGTCGCCCTCGCCGTCGCGCTTCCCTGGCACCTCTCGATGGTCGCCACGCACGGCGGGGAGTTCACCGCGCAGTACCTCGGCGCGGAGGTCGTCGATCGTGCGGCCGGCAGACTCACCGCCTCGCCAATCTGGGCCAAGCCGTGGTGGTTCTACCTGCATCAGGTCGGCGTCGCCTACTGGCCGTGGCTCGCCTGCGTCGCCATCGCCATGGCCGCATGGACGCGGCGCGGCCGCCTCACCGGCCGCGGCTCCGTCGAGCGATGGGCGGTCGTCTGGGCAGTCGGCTGGCTGCTCCTCCTCTCCATCTTCCCCGACCGGCGAGACCGTTACGCCGTGATCGTCTGGCCAGCGCTGAGCATCCTCGCGGGCCTCGGCCTCGCGCACGCACCGTGGGCCTGGCTTCGCTACGGCGTGCGAGGCTTCGTCGCCCGCTGGCGAGTCATCGCCGCCTGCGTCATCGCCGGAGCGATCCTGTTTTCGCTCCTTCCCGTGCGCGTGCAGCGGCCGATCGAGCCTCAGTGGCCCGCGCTCTTCGCTTATCTGGACACGCTCCCCGACGAACCCGTCTGGCAGGGTGCTTTCAACCCCGCGCGCGGCGCACGGCTCTATCTCGAACTCGGCGCCTGGCCGATTCCCACGCGCGACCGCTGGGGAAACACCGTCGCCGATCCCCCCGAGGACGCAATCCTGATCTACCACCGCCGCGACGGCCTCATGCCCGGCCCAAACGAGCGGCCCATCTTCGCACTTGACGACCTCACGCTCACTCGCCTCGGGCCTGGGGGATGGCAACCCGTTGAAGTCGAGGATCCCGGTTGAGCGGTGGGATCCGGCGTCCGTGTGCCTGCCCTCACGCTTCGAGATCGCCCTCTGATCCCGCCGAGTCAGGCCGGTTCAAGCCAAGCCGCGACAACAGACTCCGCAGGTCACGCGGCCAACGACTGCGCACGTCGATCCGCTCGCCAGTCACCGGATGGTCGAGCGTCACGCGATGAGCGTGCAGCGCAAGGCGCGGGGCAGCCTTCCGCACCGACTCCGGGCCGTAGGTGTCGTCGCCGAGCACCGTCGCGCCGATCGAATCGAGGTGGACGCGCACCTGGTGCAGCCTGCCCGTGATCGCGCGCGCCTCGACCAGCGCGCCCATCGGCGAAGCCTCGAGCACGCGGTACGCCGTCGCTGCCGCCTTGCCCGCACCGGATATCTTCGCCACTTTCACCGTGCGGTAACGGTCGATCCGGACGGTCTCCTCCGCGATCGGCCGCTTGACGACCCCCGTCGGCTTCGCAGGGGCCGCCCGCGTAACGGCCCAGTAGTACTTCCCAACCTCCCGCCCCTCGAACGCCTCGCGCAGCCGGTCATACGCGGCCGCCGTCAGAGCCACGACCACCAGCCCGCTCGTGTCCCTGTCGAGCCGGTGCAGCAGCCCGAAGTCCCGCTTCGCACCGAGCGATTGCAGCCGCGCCCCGAACCGGGCGAACAGGCCGTTCAGGAGCGAGTCCGACTCGTGCGCCTTGCCCGGCGTCGTCACCAGCCGCGCCGGCTTCTCCACGATCAGCACGTGCTCGTCCTGGTGGGCGATGCCGAAGGTCACGCGGTCGTTGGGCTGGACGGTGAGGACCGGCATACGCGTCACGCTGTCGGGCATGCCTCGTGGTCGATGTACCACCGGAGCGTGCCGGCGAGCGGGCGCACGCCCAGGATCGGCGCGTCCTCAGGCGCAGGCCGCTCCTGAACCAGCCGCGTCAGGATGTCGCGCTTACCGCGCCCCGTGACCATCACCCCCACCAGCCGCGAGGCATTGATCAGCCGCAACGTCATCGTAACGCGGTCGGGCGGCGTCACCGTAGGCCCTGAGTTCGGCGCGACCAGCCGCTCGTCCGCGTGCAGCGCGGGCGAGCGGGGGAACAGGCTCGCCGTGTGCCCGTCCGCCCCGACACCGAGCAGCACGAAGTCCAGCCGGTCGTGCCCGCGCTCGCGCCATTCAAGTTCGCTCTGGAGTTCACGCTCATAGGCATCGGCCGCGTCCTCCGCCGTCGCGTGGATCGGGTGCACCTGCGAGCGTGGAATGTCCGAATGCTCGACGATCAACTCGCGGATGTGCTTGAAGTTGCTCCGCTCGTCGTCAAGAGGCACCCGCCGCTCGTCCACGATCCACAGGTGCGTCCGGCTCCACGGCATCGAGCGAAGCCGCGGGTCGTACATCAGACGCCGATAGAGCGGCTCCGGCGTCGAGCCGCCCGACAGCGCGAGGTGAAAGTCCCCGAACGCCCGTGCGCACGACACCGCCTGCCCGAGCAGGTCCGCGGCGATGGCATCCACGACGGCGTCCACCGTCGCCCGCACGATGACCTCCCCCGGCAACGCGGGAGGCGTCGGCCCCGGTTCAACCTCGATCCGATCAGGCATCACCGGTGCATTGTCCGCGCCCCGACCGCCCGGGGCCAGCCTCACCCCGCCGAGTTGTGCCACCCGCATCCCGACGCCTCGATCAGCGCTTCCGCCTCCGGCGGCCCCCACGAACCGGGCGCATACGTCGTGATCCGCTCACGCAGCGGGCCGGGGTCGAGGAACGGCTGCACGATCGACCAGCCCCCCTCGACCTCGTCACGGTGCTTGAAGAGCGTGCGGTCGCCCCGCATCGCGTCCAGCAGCAGCGGGCCGTACGCCTCGATCGGCTCGCCGCCGAAGCGTTCGACGTAGTCCAGGTCGAGCGCGGCCGAAGCGATCCGGAGTCCGGCGCCCGGCACCTTGCCGCGCAGTTCGAGCGAGATGCCCTCTCTCGGAGCCACATTAATGACCAGGCGGTTCGGCGCGCACCCGTCGCCGAGTCCCCGCACGCCGCGAAAGATCGCCGTCGGCGGCTCGCGGAACTGCACCACGACCTCGGTGAGTTTCGCCGCCAGCCGCTTCCCCGTCCGCACGAAGAACGGCACGCCCGCCCACCGCCAGTTGTCGAACTCGATCCGCAGGGCCGCGTAGGTCTCGGTCCGCCGCGCAGGATCAACACCGGCTTCGTCGGCGTAGGCAGGCCCGTCCGGACCCGCCCCGTACCGGCCCAGCACACCCCACGATGCCGCCTCTTCGGGGGAGCCGGCGATCCTCGCGGCGGAGAACAACTTGATCTTCTCACGCACGATCGCGTCCGCCTCGTAGCGCGCCGGCGGCTCCATCGCCACCAGCGCCAGAACCTGCAGCAGGTGGCTCTGGATCATGTCGCGGATCGCACCCGCCCCGTCGTAGAACGAGCCGGCACGCGCCCCCACGCCGATCGTCTCCGACGCCGTCAACTGCACCGAGTGCACCGCGTCCCGGTTCCAGATCGGCTCGAAGATCGAGTTCGCGAACCGCATCACCAGCAGGTTCTGGACCAGTTCCTTGCCGAGGTAGTGGTCGATGCGGTAGACCGCGTCCTCCTCGAAGACACGCCCGAGGGCGCGATTCAGCGAACGCGCCGTGGAAAGGTCCGTGCCGAACGGCTTCTCCACCACGATCCGCTGCCACGCCGTCGCAGCGGGGTCGATCACGCACCACCGCTTGCCCTCCGTGATGAGGCCCGACGCACCGACGTTCGCCACGATCGGCTCGTACAACTCCGGCGCGACCGACAGATAGAACAGCACGTTCGGCCCGCCCTGCGGACGCACGATGCCACGCTCCACGCCCAGCGACTCGATCCGCTGAACCAGCGAGCGGTACGCCTCGGGCCGCACCGCGTCGCCCGCGAAGTAGTGCAGCCGGCGTGCGAACGCGGCATACCGTTCCGCGTCGAAAGCGTGGGCGTGCTTCGCCACGGACTCCCGCATCCGCTCGCGGAACGCCTCGTCCGTCATCGCCGTCCGCGACACGCCCAGCACGCACAGCCCGTCCGGCAACTGCCGCCGCTGGTCGAGTTCGTACAGGGCAGGCACGAGTTTCCGGGCGGTCAGGTCGCCCGACGCGCCGAAGATGACGAGCACGCACGGCTCGGGGACGGTGCTGGGAGGCATGGGCCGCATCCTACCCCGGAGTCGCCCCGCCCGGGGCCTATCCTCGCGCCGTGCGGCATCCCGCTCGCCTCATCGACGCCAACGCCAACCGGGCACGCGAGGGCCTCCGCGTCCTCGAAGACGCGGCCCGATTCCTGCTCGACGACGCCGATTTGTGCGCCGCCCTCAAGTCGATCCGACACGACCTGCGGACGGCTGTCGAGTCCCTCCCCATCGACCGCGGCGCCCTGCTCGCCCACCGGGCCGTGGCTGATGACCGCGGGACCGCGATCTCCACGCCCGGCGAGATGCACCGCGAGACCATGGCACAGGTCGTCGCGGCGGCCGCGGGACGGACAAGCGAGGCCCTCCGTGTCCTTGAGGAAACCGCCAAGACCCTGCCCGGCGCGGACGCCTCCGCTCGCGCCTTCGAGGGCCTCCGCTACGGCCTGTACGACGCGGAACGCTCACTCGCCCTCGCACTCGGCACGGGCCACTCGCGCCAGTGGCGGCTCTGTGTCCTGATCACCGAATCCCTCTGTCTCCACCACACCTGGGATCGAGTGGCCGAACTCGCCCTCGAAGGCGGCGCGGACTGCCTCCAGTTGCGAGAGAAGTCTCTCGACGGCCGCGAACTCGTCCGTCGTGCCCGCAGACTCGTCGAGATCGCCCGGCCCCACCGCGCGAGCGTCATCGTCAACGACCGAACCGACGTCGCGCTCGCGGCAGGAACACACGGCGTCCACCTCGGCCAGACCGACATCACGGTTGAAGATGCACGCCGTGTCGCCGGCTTCCGATTGCTGGTCGGAGTTTCCACGGCCGATCTTGAACAGGCCCGACGCGCCGCCCGGGACGGCGCGGACTACTGCGGCGTCGGTCCGATGTTCCCCACACAGACCAAACCGGCCAAAGCGATTGCGGGCGTCGAGTACCTCCGGCAGTACCTCGCGGACGATCGGTGCAGGGGCATCCCTCACTTGGCGATCGGCGGCATCACTCCGGACACGGTCCCAGACCTGATCGCGGCGGGCGCGGAAGGGGTCGCGGTAACCGCCGCCGTGTGCGGCTCGCCCGCACCCGAGGCGACCTGCCAACTATTGAGAATGAGTCTCAATACCGTCGGCCGGTAGACACTTTGGCAAATACTGGGGATTTCGCGGCTTCTCGGTTGCGTCCGAGAATGCCCCACGGTATCGTGCCGCAGTCGCCTTGGAGAGGAGACAGCCGCCGCCATTCGTGGAGTCCGGGCTTTCGGCGGCGGTGCGTGGGTGTCTGCAACTGAACAACCGGCTTCACGTTCGTCCGGGCACGGGACTGTGTTGGTCCGTCGGTGCCCGCGCTTAGTGCGGCCGAGGAGGGATGCCATGAAACGCGTGCTTGCCTTGGTTTCCGGAGTCTCGATCGGATGTGCGGCCGCGGCGATGCCCATCGCCCTGCCCACGAACCCGGTCAGTCCTCAGTCCGATGTGACACCGATCGAGCGCTGGGACGGCCAGCCGATGCTCTTCCGAGCACTCGACGGCCAGCCCGTGATGGGGCCGCGCGGCCCTCACGACCTGCTGGGCGGCGGCTGGGGCTTCGTGGACCCGCCCCGTGTGCTGACCGAGGAAGAGTCCGCGCTCCGCCAGGCCCGCGAGGTGCCGGAGGGCGGCTTCCCCAACATGCAGATGAGTTCCGCACCGGTCGGCTGGAACGGCGGGAACGAGGGCGGAGACGGATCACGCATGATCAACCAGCCCCCGGACTGCGGCGGGGGCGTCTGGTTCTCCAACAACAACTCCGACATCAACCCCTACATCGTCTTCGACGACTTCGTCGCCGACGGATCGCAACTCACCTCCGTCGAGTTCTACGGCGGCATGTGGGATCTCAACGCCTGGACCGGCTGCGGACTGACCAACCTCTCCACCATCGGCATCGAGATCTGGACCATCCAGGGCGGTGGGGCGTGCGGGTGGCAGTACGCCAACTTCGTCGCCGCGCAGCAGTTCTCCCTCGCCTCACTCAACCCCGCCTTTCACTGCAAGGGCGCGTTCGGCGAGGACGTCTACAAGTTCGTGGCCAACTTCGCCTCCGGCATCTCGCTCAACAACGGCCAGAACTACATGATCACCATCTACGGCACGCTCGCTAACGCCAACCATCCCTGCGTTTTCGGGTGGAGCACGAGCACCGTGAACAACTACAACCCCGCCACCTCATGGAACCGGACCACGCCCAGCTACGACCGTTGCGGGCCGGACAACGCCTTCACCCTCAACCCGAGCAGCGGCGGCGGCACGTACTGCCAGAAGAACGACTGCAACACCACCTGCTGGTTCAGCAACGCCTGGCACAACATGAACCCCTACATCGCCGCCGATGACTGGAAACCCACAGCAAGCGGACCTTGGACCCAGGTCACGTTCGAGGGCGGCGGCTACGACATCAGCACCGGCACGCCGTGCGGGATCAACGGGATCGACAGTTTCCTCATCGAACTCTACACGGGCGGCCCCTCGGGCAGCGTGTGCGGATGGAACGTGCAGTCCTTCCTCGGCAGCTTCACCGTTCCCTTCGCCGCGACCAACCCCACTCCGACGTGCGTGGACATCTTCGGCATTCAGCACTACAAGTTCACCGTCAACGTTCCCGCGGGATTCAACGTGACCGCCGGGACAACGTACGTCCTCGGCATCTACGCCCTCGCCAGCAACCCCAACGACCCCTGCATCTTCTGCTGGGGCGGGAGCAGCGGCGTCGTCGGCTACCCGTCGTACTCCTACAACATGACCACCGCCATGCAGGAAGTCTGCCACGACACCGACCTCAACTACTGCGTCACCGTCGGCAACCCCTGCCCCGTGGATTGCAACGGCGACACCGTCGTCAACTCCCTCGACTTCCTCTGCTTCCTGAACCTCTACGTCGTGAGCGACCCGAAGGCCGACTTCAACGGCGACACCGTCGTCAACTCCCTCGACTTCCTCGCCTTCCTCAACGCCTACGTCGCCGGCTGCCCGTGAGCCGATCGACCTGACCCGAGCGGTCACGCACTCACAAGACGCCCCCGGGGATCGGCCCCGGGGGCGTTGTCCTTTGGGCTCACGCTGTGTTGAGGGCATCGAACAGGGACATCACCTCGCCGCCGGGGATGCCGATCGTCGCGAACCCGCCGCCCAGATCGCGGTCCCAGTGCTCGAATCCGGCGACCACCACCCTCGGCGCCGACACACGCACGCCGTAGAACAAGTCCTCGCCGAGATCCAGCACCGACTGCTCCGCGTGGACCTTCACGTCCTCCAGTTCCATTGGGTCCAGCCGCTTGGTGACGGCGACGGAGCGGCCATCCGAGAAGAAGAACTCGATGGTCACGGTGACCGAGGCGCCGGTCGGGTTGAAGACGTAGACATCGTCGGTCACGGCTTTCCCCGCGCGGGAGCGGCTCATGTAGCCCTCGCCGAAGTCCCACGTGGTCGCCGCGACCGTCGCCGCGGGGATGCCCATCGCGTCACCCGCTTGGTACACCACCGCCGTCACCGTCACCGGCACATCGGAGAGGTACAGCACACCAAACTCCTCGTCGAACGGCACGCCGAGTTCGCGGATCGAAAGCCCGCCTCGCGAGTTGGCGGGGATGACGATGCGTTCCTCGCGCGGCGTTGGCGCAGCGTCATCATCTCGCCAGAGGAAGGTGAATGTGACCGTTGCGACATCATCGCTGGTGTTCAGCACGGTCAGGAAGGCGTTCGCGGGCCATTCGTCCCCGTCGTCATTGCCGTGGCCGCCATGGTCGTCGTCGGTATCGTCGCCGTCGTCGCTGCCGTGGCCGCCATGGTCGTCGTCGGTATCGTCGCTGCCGTGGCCGCCATGGTCGTTGTCGGTATCGTCGCCGTCGTCGCTGCCGTGGCCGCCATGGTCGTCGTCGGTATCGTCGC
>DAOMNQ010000008.1:41892-55820 GCA_035443945.1 Phycisphaerales bacterium
CGGTATCGTCGCCGTCGTCGCTGCCGTGGCCGCCATGGTCGTCGTCGGTATCGTCACCGTCGTCGCTGCCATGGCCGTTGCCACCGTGATCGTCATCCGGGCCATCGGGGCTGACGCGAGGTCCATGATCTTCAAACTCGATGGCCGGGATGAAGCCGGCCAATGCTCCGCCGTCCGCGGTTCCGAGCGCGCCGAAGCCGCGCTCGGTCACGATCTCGTAGTGCGATTGCGACGCCACGATCGGGGCGGACGCGACCACTTCCACGGCGAACACGCCGTCCGGCAAACCCGGCTGGGTATCGAAGTTCCACCCGCCTCGACGCTGTGCATCCAGCGTGAGTTCGAGCGTAACCGTCTCGCCACCGGCGCCGAACACCCGCGTCGTCACCTGCGCGGGGGTGTCGGACGGGTTGTAGAACAGCACGAAGTCCCGTGTCCAGTTGTGATCCCGATACCCCTCTCCGAACGTCCATCGCGTGGAGGGAGTCGTCGAGAAGGACTCCCCGATCGCCGTACCGAAGTCGTAATGGCTGATCGTCGCTCCGAGGGCATCCTCGGCCTTCAGCACGAGCGCGTACGGCGTGTCCGGACGAACAAGCATCAGGTCCGGCCGTCCGGCGAGACTGATCGTCACGCCACCGCGCGACCTCGCAGGCACGACGCCCTCCGAGATCAACTGGTCCCGCTCGCCCACCTCGTACCGCGCGTGCAACTCGTAGCGCACGTCCCGGTCGTGCGGGTTCGTGAGCGGCACGAACTCGCTGATGCCGCCGTGCGAGTAGCCCTCCGGGAAGTACGCCTCGAAGCCGAACCCGTCGTCAGACCCGCTCATCAGGCGCCGGGTCTCGAGTGCGTCGAACGAGAGAGTAACACACCGATCGGTAAGCATCGGATCGCTCCTGGGTGGTCGTCCCGGCCGACAATGCAACGCCCATGCCACTACTGAATCGCCTCGCTGCGAGCCTGTGGACTCGCACCGTCGGCCATCGCCGGCCCGACCCGGCCACCGGCGACGCCACCGCCGCCATCCGCCCAGCCCTTCCGCGGTACACTCAACCCATGCCCATCGAGTTCCGAAAGCACACGCTCCAAAACGGCCTCACCGTCATCGCGGAAACCGACGACGCCGCCCACTCCGCCGCCGCGGGGTTCTTCGTCCGCACCGGCGCGCGCGACGAGCCGGCCACCCTGATGGGCGTCAGCCACTTCCTCGAACACATGATGTTCAAGGGCACCGCCGACCTCTCCGCCGACGCCCTCAACCGCGCCTTCGACGACCTCGGCGCCCGCCACAACGCCTACACCAGCAACGAGATGACCTGTTTCTACGCCCAGGTCGTCCCCGAGCGCCTCGACGACGCCGAGGCCCTGCTCGGCCGCATGATGCGCCCAGCCCTCCGAGACGACGACTTCACCACCGAAAAGGGCGTGATCCTCGAAGAGATCGCCATGTACAAGGACAACCCCTTCTGGGTGCTCTACGAGGAGTGCGTCGATCGCTACTACGCCCCCCACCCGCTCAGGCACCGCGTCCTCGGCACGCCCGAGTCCATCACGGCCATGACGGCCGCACAGATGCGCGACTACTTCGATCGCCGCTACTCGGCCGACAACACCACGCTCGCCCTCGCCGGCCGGCTCGACTTCGACCGCTGCGTCGATCTCGCCGAGCGGCTCTGCGGCCCGTGGCAGCGGACCGGCGCAACCCGCGAGCCGCCCCCGCCCCGCGTCAACGAGGGCCGGTTCGAGATGCGCGACGAGAAGGTGAACCGGGCCTACCTGCTCGGCCTCTCGCCCGGACCCGGCGCGCAGGACGAACGCCGCTACGCCGCCATGATGGCCGCGCTTGTCCTCGGCGGCCCGGACAACTCGCGCCTGCACTGGTCGCTCATCGAGACCGGGCTGGCCGAGGAGGCCCAGGCCGCCTACGACGCCCACGACGGCGTCGGCGAGTTCTTCGTCTACGCCTCCTGCGACCCCGAGCGGGCCGACGAGGTCTGGGAGACGGTCGAACGCGAGTGCGCCGCCCTCGCCTACTCGCTCACCGAGGACGACCTCGAACGCCTCCGCAACCGCCTCGCCACCGGCGTCACGCTCTCGGGCGAGAGGCCGTCCGACCGCATGCAGCGCATCGGCCGCCTCTGGACGCTCACCGGTTCGCACCGCAGGCTCGAAGACGAACTCGACCGCATCGAGCGCGTCACGCTCGCCGACCTCCGATCGTTGCTCGAAGCCTTCCCCGTCCGGGCGGTGATGGGCGGCCGGCTCCTGCCCGCCGGCTGATGCCCAGCCCGCCCAACCTCCCGCTACGATGCATGCGACATGACCACCTCGACCAAGCCCGCGACAGACGCCAGGACCGCGGCCGCCGACCGTCCGCTCCTTCGCGTGCGCGATCTGAAGACGCACTTTCCCGTACGCTCCGGCATCCTCCAGCGCATCACCGGCTGGGTGAAGGCCGTGGACGGCGTCTCCTTCGACCTCGCCCGCGGCGAGACGCTCGGGCTTGTGGGCGAGTCCGGGTGCGGCAAGACCACCGTCGGCCGGACCATCCTCAAACTCATCCCCCACACCTCCGGCACCGTCGAGTTCGAGGGCAGGAACGTCTTCGCCGCCCACGGCGGCCCTGAAGGCCCTGCGGCGCGACATGCAGATCATCTTCCAGGACCCGGCCGGCTCGCTCAACCCACGCATGCGCGTCGGCGCGATCGTCGGCGAGCCGCTCGTGGTCCACGGGCTGGTCAAGTCACGCGATGAACTCCGTGAGAAGACGGGCGAGTTGCTCGTGCGCTGCGGCATGCCCAAGGCCGCTGCGGACCGCTATCCGCACGAGTTCTCCGGCGGGCAGCGCCAGCGCATCGGCATCGCCCGCGCCCTGGCGCTGGAGCCCAAGTTCATCGTGTGCGACGAGCCGACCAGCGCGCTCGACGTTTCCATCCAGGCGCAGATCATCAACCTGCTGACCGACCTCCAGGCTGAGTTCGGCCTCTCCTACCTTTTCATCTCGCACGACATGGCCGTCATCCAGCACGTCTGCCGCAACATCGCCGTCATGTACCAGGGCAAGATCGTCGAGCACGGCGAGCGCGAGCAGATCCTCGAAAGCCCGCGGCACAAGTACACGCAGTCGCTGCTCTCCGCCGTCCCCGAGCCGGACCCGCGGACCGAGAAGAAGCGCGTCGTCTTCGAGGGCGGCGCGATGTGACGACGGCGAAGCGCCCCCCGCTCACGACCCGCTGTCCGCCCGCTCCAGTTCAACGCACACCGTGTCGCCGGCCGTGGCGTTCGCGCCCTGCTGCATCGCCTTGTTGAACATGAAGTGGTGCGTGCCGTCGCCGTTGGGAAAGATCGACGTCTTGATCGCAAACCCGTTGACCGTGCCGACGACGGAGACGCGCCCCTTTGTACCGAACGCCTCCGACACCTTCCGCGGCACGTTGACGACCATCCACGCCCCACCCTCTCCGGCCTGCTCGACCTTGGCTTTGAACGTGTGCATAAGAAGCCTTCCACCCCATGGTACCCGAACAACCCGGATCGACAAAGCGGAGGCACGACCCGATCGGCATCGGGTCCGTGCCGCTCACCCGCCGCGCAGGTCCGTCAGCGCGGAACGAAGCTCGGGAAACTCGAACTCGAACCCCTCCCGCAACAGCCGTGCAGGAACGCAGTAGCGACCGTAGAGCGCAAGCTCGGGGTCGGTGCGCATGACGAGCGGTGCGGCGATGCGCACGAGCGCGGCCGGGGCGGGGAGCCCGATGCGCAAGGACTTCCCACGTTCCGTATGAGTCGTGAGGGGGATGGTGAGCGCGGCTCACGCGGAGGCGTGGGGTCGCGTTGGGGAGGAGAGAGTCGGGTTCTGAGTCCTAAGTCCTGAGTCCTGAGGCGCGGGGGCGCGGGGGCGCGGGAAGGAACCCCCTCCGGCGTCGAAGTCGCGGGAACCTGCCCCGCAGGGCGTGGGGGAGGATGGAGCGGGCAGTCGCTTGCGCTTCGTGCTCTGTTTCGGGGTGCGGGGGAGGATGGAGCGGTCGCGGCGCGGAGGAGGGTCATGGCTGCGCGGCGGCGTTCGGTGGGGTGCTCCGTGGCTGTCAGGGTGATCTTCTCGAGTTCGTCGGCGGCCGTGATGGCGGCGTCGAGGAGGCGCAGTCTGAGGGTGCGCTCGATGAGGGCTTCAAGGCGGTTGAGTTTGTCGTCGATGGCCGCGTCCTCGCCGAACTCGATGAGGTCGGTGGCGCTGAGGTCGCAGGCGATGGAGAGGGCGCGCACGGAGAAGCGGAGGCGGGTGAGGAGGTTGAGGAAGGGGGTGAGTCTTGAGTCCTGAGTCTTGAGGGGTGAGTCTTGAGTCTTGAGGTTGGGGGGGATCGGGGGGAGTTCGTTCGGGACGCGGGCGTTGCGGCGCGGCGCGGACGGCGGTGCGACAGTGGACAGTGGAGAGTGGACATGGGAAATGGACCGGATGGACTGGGTGGACAGGATGGACGAAGAGAGCGTGAGCCTCCGTAAATTGGGTGAGGCGGACGGGGGCGTGCGCGCGCGGCGGGGTGGTGCGCGCGAGGATGCGGAGGGTGGATGGAGCGCTGGGGCTTGGGCGGGGGGAAGAGGTTGGGCGTAGGTCAAGTTGTTTGTGGGGATGGGGCGGATTGGGGCGCGGTAGGGCACGGGATGTGCGCACGCGGGGAGGAGATCGGCAAACGGCCGCCGCAGAGGGTTGAGCGGAAGAGATGCACCAGGGCACGGGGCATCGAGGCAGGGAGGCGGAGTGCGGGGGCCCGCGTGTTCGCGTGGAAGGGAGCGGCGTGACGGTGGTACGGGAGGGCTGCAGCCACCTTGTTGAGTTGGCCCGTGAGGACATCCTGGACTGTTCGATGGGTGGGGTGATTCTGCGGACTTTGGATTACTGGACTCATGTTGGGGCGTCGGCGGGCCGATCGGCAGGGGTGGGCGGGGCTGGCTCGGCTCAAGGGCCGGGGCGGGCGCGTCCGACAGTATCTAGGAATATCATGCAACAATTGGATAAGGCCCCTCCGAGGGGTGTGTCGCGGGTGCGTGGGGCCAGGGGAGCCGGCCTTGCCGCGGCGGTGAGGGTTGGCGGCACTGGAGGGTGCGCCGTTCGACCCGGCTGGTTCGCCCTGAGCGGCACGGAGGCTCCGGCATGGATCGCAGAACAGCGACGAGACTGGCGGCGGGTTCGGTGGCGGCAGCGGCGATGGTCGCGGCGGCCGGGTGCGGCGGCGGCGGGTTCGGGCAGCCGTCTTCGACCGCGGGCGCGCCTGCGGAACGGACGACGGCGCCGAGCGCGAGCGAGCCGATTCCGGGGTTGATTGCGCGGGGCGGACCTTCGCAGGGAGGCGGCTCGCTGGGCGCGAACGCGTCGCCGTTCACGGAGGGGCAGGTCGGGTCGGACTTCGACCCGAGCGTGTCGCCGGACGGGCGGTTCGTTGTGTTCGCGAGCACGCGGCACCGGGAGACGCCGGACCTGTTCCTGAAGCGGGTGGGCGGGAGCGTGCTGACGCAGTTGACGGACGAATCGTCGAGCGAGGTGATGCCGGCGATCAGCCCGGATGGGAAGCGGGTGGCGTTCGTGAGCGACCGGAACGGGTCTTGGGACCTGTACGTGATGCCGGTGGCGGGCGGGCGGCCGGTGCAGTTGACTCGGGACTCGTCGCCGGACCTGCATCCGTCGTGGAGCCCGGACGGGACGAGGATCGTGTTCTGCCGGCAGGGACGATCGTCCGGACGGTGGGAGTTGTGGGTGGTCGATGCGGACAACCCGTCGGTGTCGCGGTACATCGGTGAGGGTCTGCTGCCGAAGTGGTGCCCGACGCCGGGGACGGGCGTGAGCGGGGCGGACCGGATCGTGTATCAGCGGGCGCGCGAGCGGGATCAGGGCGCGTACGGCGTGTGGATGATGGACTTCGCGGGCGGGGAGGCCGGGTCGCCGATGCACCTGGTGTCGCTGCCGGATGCTGCGTGCATCAATCCGTCGTGGAGTCCGGACGGCCGGCACGTCGTGTATTCGGTGGTGCCGACGGACGGGACGACGGAGTCCGGGCAGTTGTGGATGACGAACGTCGAGGGATCGTGGCGGGTCGCGCTGACGGGCGGGGCGTGGCGTGATCACCTGCCGGTCTGGGCGAGCGACGGTCGCGTGTACTTCGTGTCGAACCGGACTGGGACGGAGAGCATCTGGAGCGTTGATGCCGGTCGCGTGCTGGCGTCGGCGGCCGAGAGCGGCGCGCCGATCGCCCAGGCCGGGTCCGGCGACTGACGGCTGAGTGGATCGGGGGCCGGCGTCGGCTGGCCCGAAGGTTGCGAGTGCGAGGGGTGGAACCCCGAGCGAAACGGCAGGACGCCATGACAAGTGTACAGACCATGCTCTCGGCAATGAACGCCCGGATCGGGCGGGGTTTGCGCGTGTCGGCGGGCGCGGCTGCGCTGGCGGCGGTCGTTTGTGCGCAGATGGGGTGCGGCGGGTCGGGGCGGCGTGAGTCCTCGCTGATCCGGCCGCACGTGCTGGTGTCGCCGTATGCGGCGACGGTCGGCGAGGTGATGTGGGCGGCCGCGCCGCTGCGGAACGAGTCGGGGACGAGCGTGCCGGACACGCTCGTGCTGACGGACAAGGTTGTGGCGGCAGCGCAGCAGGTGCTCGGCATCACGTGCCTGCCCGTGAACCGGACGCTCGAAGCGATGACGGCGATCGGGATCGACGAGATTCGGACGCCTGAGGACGCGGAGGCGCTCGCTTCGGCAATGGGCGTTGATGGGCTGCTGGTCGGCTCGATCACGGCGTACGACCCGTACGACCCCCCCACCTACGGCCTGTCGCTCGCGCTGCTGGCGCGGAGCGGGCGGCTGGCGGGGACGTCGGGCGGGGTCGATCCGCGTCGGCTGGCGACGGACGGAACGGGAGGAACGAACGCGAGCACGTGGGCGACGACGCCGGCCTCGGCGGTGAGCGCGCACCTGGACGCGAAGAGCCACGACGTGCTGATGGCGTTGCGGTCGTACTCGCAGGGACGGCACGACCCGGACGGGGCGTTCGGATGGCGGCGGTACACCGCGAGCATGGAGTTGTACACGGAGTTCGGGGCGCAGTTCGTCGTCCGCCGGCTGCTGGAGCGTGAAGCGGCACGGGTCGGAGGGCAGGGACGGTTGACAGACACCCGGTAGCCGTCGGCCCGAGAGCCGGCGGGGCCGGCCAGACGGGAGCGACGGCATGGACGCCGGAACACGCGATACACGGCGGGCGCAGGCGGCGGCTCGGCTCGGCTCGGGGGGCGAGGTCGTGGTCACGCTGTGGAAAGGGCGGCACACCTGGCGGTTCTCGTGTCGGCGGGGGGATGAGGCCACGCTCATGCGCGCCGTGGCGAAGTTGACGGCGGGGCAGTTGACGGTGGGCGAGGGCGCGCTCGTGGCGCGCCAGATCGCCGCGGCGATGGCGGGTGGGGACGTGACGACGTGAAGGAACGGCAGAGTGACGGAGTGGACGCGGCGCGTCCGGCCGAATCAGGAGTGTGTGTGATGTTCACGCTGGCGATTGTTGAGGCGTTCTCGTCGTACCTGACGGATGAGCGGCACTTCAGCCCGTACACGGCGCGGTGCTACGGGGCGGACCTGCGGCAGTTCGTGGAGTATCTGACGGAGGAGTCGGGCGTCAAGCCGAACGAGGGCGCGGAGAAGGCCGCGTACGAGCGGCGGGCGTCCGGGGGCGAGGCGAAGGCGGTGGCGGGGACGATCGCGCCTGCGACGCTGACGGAGACGATCTGCACGGCGGACGCGGACCTGATCCGGGGGTTCCTGTCGCACCTGGGCGAGCACGACTACTCGGCGGCGACTATGGCGAGGAAGATCGCGACGCTGCGGTCGTTTTACAAGTGGGCGGATCGTCGCGGATTGGCGTCGGGGAACCCGATGACGCTGATCCGCACGCCTCGGCAGGGCAAGCGGCTGCCGAAGGCGATCACGGTGGATCAGGTGGAGCGTTTGCTGGCCGCGCCGGACGAGAACGACGTGCTCGGGCGTCGCGACCGGGCGATGCTGGAGACGCTGTACTCGACGGGGATTCGGGTGAGCGAACTGGTGGGCCTGACGATCGGCGACCTGGACATGACGGGCGAGGCGCTGCGGGTGCAGGGGAAGGGGAAGAAGGAGCGGATCGTGCCGCTGGGGTCGCACGCTCTGGAGGCTGTGCGGCGGTACCTGGACATGGCGAAGAACGATCCGCGGTTTGCATCGGCGTGGGCGTCGGGGCGCAGCAGCCCGCTGTTCCTGAACAAGCACGGGAAGCGGCTGAGCAGCCGGTCGGTGAGGCGGAAACTGGACAAGTACCTGCGCGGGGTGGGGCTGGACCCGACGATCAGCCCGCACACGCTGCGGCACAGTTTTGCGACGCACCTGCTGGACAACGGGGCGGACCTTCGGAGCGTGCAGGAACTGCTGGGGCACCAGTCGCTGAGCACGACGCAGGTGTACACGCACCTGACGACGCAGCGGCTGCGGGAGGCGTATGACCGGGCGCACCCGCGTGCGGAGGCGGGTTGAGCGGCTGGGCGACAGAGAGGTGGCACCGAATGGGGAGCGGGTTGTTCAGTCCGCGGTGCGTTCCCAACTGGTGGAGACGACACGCATCCTGAGGGGCGGCGGGTAGGCGGCGTAGAGGTCGGCGACCTGGGTTGAGTCGAGTATCGTGGGGAAGAGCGCGACCTGCGTGATGGAGCCGCGGAAGGGCGACGTCCAGCCGTTCGTCGAACCCGACGACGAGTTGATGGTTGAGACGCCGATGGCGATCGGCTCCTTGTTCTTGTCGATGCCGCCGTCGAAGTCGGTCGTATCGTGGAGAACGCCGTTGACATAGAGTTTGAGGTCGTCGCCGAAGGTAAGGACGATGTGGTACCACTCGCCGGCTGAGATGGGATCCGATCGGACGGTGTACCAGGCGGCGTTGCTCGCGACTCGGGCACGGATGCGGGATGCGTCGATGAACACTTCGAAGTATCCCCCGCTCCCGAAGCCCGAGGCGGCCTTGGAGATGACCCCCCTTCGTGTGGTGACCAACTCGGGGCGGCACCAGAGCGAGATCGAACCCTGAGAGAGTTCGTACTTGCTGCGGTGACTGACTTCCGCGAAGTCGTTCTCGCCATCGAACCACGGAACGGTAGTGCATCCGAGACCGGTGCGGCGTGCCAGCATGACGCCGTTGCGGTACGTGCCGTCGCGCTCGCCGGCCGTATCGGACATCGTCGTGCCGGACACCTCGTGCAACTGCCAGTACGAGATGGGCGAGAGTTGGGAGATGATGCCTCCGAATCCGCCTTCGAAGGGGCCTTCGGCCTCCGCACGGACGCGAATGATGGAGCGAGCCGTGCCCGCGAATCCGTATGCAGTGACCAGGACGGGCTTGCAGGGGTCATTCGAGAGGACGCCGTCTTCGGGGTCCACGACATTGATGGTGTAGGTCGCGTTGCCGAGCGATGCCTTGACGCGCCAGTCACCGTTGGGGAGGGACCACCGCCAGTCCGGGGTATCGTTCATGATGGCGATGGCGAGGTCGATCGCGCTCTCGGCGGCGGCACGTGCGTCCATGACGGACCCGACGCTCTCGGACTCGACTCGCTGGGAGGAGACGACGCTGAGGCTGGCCAGGCCGAGGACGGTGACGGTGGTGACGGTGACGAGGACGAGCAGGTAGATGCTGCCGCGTCGGCGTGATGTCTGCGTGATGGGCATGGCGTGGCTCCGTCAGTCGAGGAACTCGTCGAGGGCGCGCGTGCGAAGCCCGACGGCGGTGGCCATCGGCTGCTTGCCGCGGAAGACGGTGACGGTGATCCGCTTGACGCCGGAGTCGGTGAGCACCGTTGTCGCGGGGTTGGCGAGGCTGACGTACTCGACGGTGCAGGCGCGTGTCCAACCCTCGAAGCCGGGGATGACGGAGCCGTCGGTGCGTTGCGGGGGCGAGGCGGACCAGCCGTTGAAGTCGTCGACGTCGTTGAAGAGGGAGCGAGTGCCGTTGATCTCTCCGGGGCCTGGACCGGTGCCGCTGCCTGCGATCGGGTCGTCGTATGGGTGTCGGCGGGCTTCGTTGAGGAGGTCGAGTGCGAGGACGCGGGCGCGGGCGCGATCGGCGGCGTGCCGCTGCATGGAGGCGGAGGCAGCGACGGTGTTCAGCGAGGCGGCCAGGAGCGCGGAAAGGACGAGGATGGCGACGACGACCTCAACGAGGCTGAAGCCTCGCTGGCGGGACGGCGCGGCGTTGTGGGCGCGACGCGGCGTCAATCGAGAATCTCCGGGCGGTTGAGGGGCCTGATGGTCTTCTCGACGGCGGTCTGGGCCGCGCCGGCGCGGATGCGAACGTTGAGCGCGTCCACGTAGTCGCGTGGGGCAAGCCCCTCGCTGCTGGCGTAGACGATGCCGTTGATCTCGTGCAGGGCGCTGGTGGTGCTATAGGTGGTCCAGTTCTTCCCGGAGTCGGTGGATGCCATGCCGACGGTTCCGGGGGGCACGCCGAGCGAGGAGAAGTAAGCGACGCCGGATGCATTCGACCCGTTGGTGCCTCGGATGACGATGCAGATTCCCTGGCCCGCGGGGACGACGCCGGAGTCGAGGTTGAAGGTCCGCCAGGTGACAGTGAGGCCGAGGTCGTCTTCGTTGAAGTTCGCGGAGGCGTAGATGGTTGAGCCGGGGGTTCCGTCGGCCTTGGGCTTGCGGAGTTGCACTTGGCCAGTGCCGCCGCCGGCGCCGGAACGGAGGAGTTTGACCCGCACGCTGCTGACGCGCCAGCCGGTGGCACCGGAGACCTGCGGCGGGGGGCAGTAGAACCCGAACCAGTTCGAGTTCGTGACCTGCTGTGCCAACGGGAGGAGCGTGTCGTACTTCTGAATGTCCTGGGATGACGCCGACTGGTCGCTGCCGAGGAATACGCTCCCGGACCGTGTGGTCGCGGCGAACTCGAGGGATCGCACGTCGGGGAGCACGACGATGGGCGAGGAGCCGTTGATGGAGCGCGTGAGGGGGTGACCGGCGGTGCCGGACCACGTATATCGCACTATCTCCTCGTTTCCGTCGCCGTTTCGGTCGGGGAGCGTGAACTCGATAGCGGCGCTTGCGACTTCGTTGAATGCCAGGGCGAATGCGGCGTCGTCGATGAGTTCCTCGGTGAGGATGGCGCCCCCGAGGGACGCCGCGAAGACACCGTCGTCGCGTGGGATGGCCTTGGAGGCGAGGATGATGAGGGAGCCGATGGCGGTGACGAGGATCGAGACGATGGCGAGGCTCACCGTGAGTTCGATGAGCGAGTAGGCGCGGAGGGTGCGGGGTGAGTGGTTGCGCATTTCGTGCTACTTGGGAGTGACCATTGCAGGGGCCTTGGGCTTTCCGTCGCCGTCGGTGAGCGTGACCTTCGCGGGTCCAACGGCGTCCGTGAGCGACTTGACGGTCGCGGCGTCCAGCGTGGCGGTCGTGACCGCGCCGGTGTCTGGATCGACAGTGATCGACTTGCCCCTGGTGTTGGTGCCGACCGCGAGTGCGCCGCCGGCGACGGGAACGCCGAAACCATTGAACGTGAGAACGGGCGCGGAGTTGAAGTCGGCCTTCAAGAGCGTGACACGGAACGGCTCGTCGCGGAGAATGACGAGGGCGTTCTCGGAGGAGGCGGACCCGGGCTTCGCGTAGGCGAACTTGTAGGTGTCGGTGGGGAGGTCATACTCGATGGCGCGGGTCGCGCTGCCGTAGCGGGCGTCGTTCTGGACGTAGGTGGCGTCAACGCAGACCTTCCTGGCCGCGAGTTCGACCTGGTAGCGGGAGCGTGACTCGGCGTACCTGGGGACTGAGACTGCCGCGACGACGCCGACGACGACGAGCACGATCGACAACTCGATGAGTGTGAAGGCCCGGATGCTGGCGTGGCGCCTTTGCATGGTCGGCTCGTCGGGACGGGGCGGTTTGGGCGAAGTCGGGTTCCCTCTGGACAGGACGCCCGCGAGAGTCGCGGGCGTCCCGGGTCGAATCGTCGGGGGCTGGATCGGGTTGCCGTTCAGGCGTTCGACCTTCCGGAAGTGCGGGTCAGGCGACCACGCGAGGGTATCAGTACGAGGTGTAGGCGACGCCGCGGTCGTCGAGGACTGAGTCGGCGGCGTTGACCTTGATGGTCCCGGTACTTGCGGTGTACCACCAGCCGAAGTTGGCGGTGCCCTGGGTGTCGGTGACGCCGGCGTAACCCTTGTTGGTGCCGACCTTCTGCTTGGGGATGGCGCGGAGGTAAGGGCCGTAGATGTGTGTGGTGTCCTTGGTGGCGGAGGTGTTGCCGTTGATGTCGGAGTACTGGGTGAGTTGTTCCTCGAACTTGGCGAGGGTGGGGTAGGCGCCGGCGTGCTCGGTGTGGTAGAGGTCGATCGCGCTGCGCAGGACAGCGAGGTCTGAGACGACGGCGGAGTCCGCCGCGCCGGCCGCGCCGCGGCTCATCCGGGGGATGGCGATGGCGCCGATGATCCCGAGGATGACGACGACGATGACCAGTTCGATGAGGCTGAACGCCCTGTTGCGGTGGATCGTGTGCGTGTGCATTTCGTGTGTTCCTTCCGGTGACCGACCTTGATACCGGCGGCAACCCGGCAGCCGGTGACAGAGAGAGAATCGACGCCCCCCGCAGGTGGCTTGAGTTGGTCGGACCTTGGCGGCCGTGTCGATCCGTCACATCCCGCACAGGTTGACAGCGGGTCGGCTGGGTGATGATGGCGGTTACCTGTCCGCGTCGTTGGGCCTGACGACGCGGATTGGATGCACGACGCCGTCCGGTGTCCGGAGGAGCGCGATGCCCGGCTCGACCGCGACGAGTGTTATGCCCGCGTGGGCATCGCCGACGGTCATGAGGCGGCCGTTGACGATGGCCGCGGGACGCGTGCCACCGGCCATGATGGCGGTGACCACCGGGGTCTTGGTCGTCGTCTTGCCACCCTCGTCGGCCGCTTCGGGCTGACTGTTATCGGTCTCGGGCTTGCTCGCGGCGGGAAGCCATTCGGGCGGGATGGCGAAGGCGTCGGAGGTGGTTGCGGCGGTCAAGTTCTCCTGCCGCGAGAGGGAGTCGAGCAACTGGGCGAGCCTGGCGGCGCCGGCCATGTGTGCGTTTGCCGCAGGCTTCGCCGGTGCGGGCTGCCCGGCCACGGTTGGCGCGGCGGGTACCGCGGCTCCCAGCGTCTGGACGGCGGCGGAGGCCCCCTGCGGCCCGGAGACGCCGAAGAACATCTGATCGGCGGCGAGAGCAAGCCCCGCGACGGCGAGCAGACCGAGATAGACCTTGCGCTGCTTGTTGAGCCTCATGCTCACAAGAGCCAATACGCCGGGGCGTCTGGCCATGGATTTTGGGAGGGAGATCAGTCGGCGGATTCCGCCGGCGCGGCATACCACAGCAGGGTGAACTGGAACGAATCTGCGGGCAGTTCGCCCGCGCCCCTGGCGGCGAGGCGGAAGGACGAGACCTCGGTG
Organism: Phycisphaerales bacterium; assembly: GCA_035443945.1. GTDB lineage: Bacteria > Planctomycetota > Phycisphaerae > Phycisphaerales > UBA1924 > CAADGN01. Next base: position 55,369 of record DAOMNQ010000008.1, read on the forward strand.
TCCGGATAGGCGGTGTGAAGGGCGCTGAAGAATGCGGCCGATGCGGGATATGACGCCTGTCCGGAGAGGCTGATTTCGACGAGGTCGAAGAGTTCCTCGCGGGTTGTGGCGCCCGGCTTGATCTCGTCGAGTTGCAGGCCGTGCTCGCGGGCGAGGCCTGCGAGTGAGGCGACGCGCTCGTTGAGCCGTCGGCTGGAGACCAGTTGGACGGTGACGTTTTCGAGGACGCGGTGGGCGTCGTCGAGTGACTCGGCGAGCAAGCGCTGCTCGTGCTGGGCCAGGGTGAGTTCGGCGAGGCGCGTGTCGGCCTGGGCGTTGAGGGACTCCTGGGCGGCGCGTGCCCTGAGGACCGGCTGCACGCCAATGAACCACCCGGCGGCGGTCACGGCCGCGAGGGTCGCGAGAGCGGCGGCGTTGATGGGGAGCAGACTGGTTCGGGAGTCGGTCATGTC
>DAOMNQ010000008.1:55830-67917 GCA_035443945.1 Phycisphaerales bacterium
ACTTCCCCGCGGGCGAGCCGAGTTGGCAGTCGAGGGTAAAGGCGACCGCTTCGCCGCGCGGCGTGGCGCGACGGATGGTCTCGACGAGGCGGACGCGATCGAAGACACGAGACCGTTCGAGGGCGAGCGTGAAGTCGGTGATGTGCTCGGGTGAGCGGCTGAGTCCTCCGAGGGCGAGCCTGTAGCCGCCCTCTTCGAGCGCTTCGAGATGGCAGTTCGTGAGGGCGAGTTGGTCGCCGCGATCGCGGGCCAGCAGGGCGAGGAGGATGCTCCAGTCGGGGCGGTTGGTGATCTGCCGGGCGGCCTCGGCGCGCCGACGGACATCGGCGAGTTCGGCCTTCAGGCGCGTGATCGAGGCCTGGCTCGCTTCCATCTGCTGGGACGCGGACAGGATGACAGTGTGCGTCTGCGTGTCGTCCTGCTGGAGGGCGATGCGCACGCCGAGGCAGCCGGCGACGACCGCGAGCGCATATACCGAGCAGACGGCGATCCACGACCGAATGCGGGATGCCCTGCGTCGGGCGAGGAGACGAGAGGCCGGGATGAGGTTCACGGTGAGCATGGGTTATCCGTTCGGCCGATCGGCGAGTCCGAGTGCGACCATGAGCGAGGCCTTCGCCGCCCGGGAGGCCAGCCGATCGGGAACATCGACCGCGCGGGAGGCCTCGGCGACGTGAACGTTCACGCCGGCGATGCGGGAGAGATGCTCGGCGATGCCCGGGATCATGGCACCACCTCCGTGAATGATGAGATCATCGGCCCGGACGTCGGGGTAGCGGTGCGAGGCGTATGCGAGCGACAGGTTGAGTTCGCGGACGAGGCCGGCGGCGTAGTCGGCGATGGCCGCGCGTGCCTCGTGCAAGGCCCGCTGGTTCGGCTGGTCCTGCTGGCCGGCGGGGTCAAGCCCGACGTCCTCGATGAGGTATTCGGTGACCGACGGATCAACATCGAGCGAGGCGTTGATTCGGGCGTGCAGCGCAGCGACGGCGGACTCGGGGACGGCGCGGGCGTAGATGCACGCGCCTTGGTGGATGAGGGCGAGGCGGGCGGCGGAATGTCCGAGGTCCATCAGGGCGTGGAGTCCCCGGGACAGCGCGGGCCTGTCGATGCAGGCACGGGCCGAGGCGAGTGTGCCGACGTCGATCGCGGCGACGCGCAGGCCCGCGTCCTCGAAGGTGTCGATAAGCGTGTCGGCGTCGATGTGCGGGCAGGCCGCGACCATCACGGGCGTGCCCGCGCCTCGGCGTGAGGACGGGGGGAGTTCCCAGCAGGCCATCTCGAAGCCGCCCGGGTCGCACTTGTGCATACGTGCGAGTTCCATGCGTGCGAGTTGCTCGATGGGCGCGCCAGAAGATCGCGGCGGGAGGTCGAGGATGCTGGTGATGAGCGTCGTCCAAGGGACCGCGAGGACGACCTCCCTTCCTGCGAAGCCCTGGCGGGCGAGGAGTTGCGAGAGGAACACGGCCTCTTCGTGCGTGATGGGACCGTCGTTCGTGCGTCTGAGGGTCGTGCAGGCGTGGAGTTTGCGTCCCGGCGCGAGGGAGACCTGCACGGCCTTGATGGTGTGCGATCCGGCGTCGATGCCGATCGGCGATCGCAGCCGGGCTGTGGCGAGTCCGAGGGACATTTCAGGGACCTCCCTGGACGACGGTGGTGACGTCGAAGAGGGGCAGGAACATGCTGACGGCGACGAAGCCGACGACGAGGCCGAGGCCGATGAGGATGAGGGGCTCGATGATGCTGGTGACGGACTTGACGACCATTGCGTTGTCTTCATCCATGCAGTTGGCGAGGTTGAGGAGTACGGAACTGACGCGGCCTCCCTGCTCTCCGTTGCGGACGGCCTCGGCGAAGGAGGCGTTGACGAGGTCGGAGGAGGCGAGCGCATCACTCATGGCTTCGCCGCGGGTGACGGCTTCCTCGATCTTCACGAGGAGCGCGCGGTAGTGCGAGTTTGTCATGGCCTGACGGGTGAGCGTGAGCGCGTCGAGGAGCGGGACTCGGCTGTCGAGCAGCACGCCGAGCAGGCGGGCGATGCGCGCGGTGGCGAGGCTGCGGATGAGTTTGCCGACTTTGGGCGCTCGGACGGCTGCGGTGTCGATCAGTTCTCGTCCGCTCGGTGTCGCGAGCCAGTAGAACACGCCCGCGGCGATGCCTCCGAGGGCGATCACGACACCCCACCAGTAGGCGCGCAGGAGTTCGCTGGTGGACATGAGGAGGGCGGTGGTCGGCGGGAGCGGTGCGTCGAGTGTTTCGAAGAGTCCGCTGAAGCGTGGGATGACGAACGCGATCATGAGAATGAGGACGGAGAACGCGACGACGATGAGGAGGGCGGGGTAGATCATCGCGCCCGTGATCGATCCGCGCATGACCTGCTGCTGGCGGATGAGGGCCGCGAGGCGTGCGAGCATCTCGTCGAGGTGGCCGCCGGACTCGCCGGCCGCGACGAGGCTTCTTGCGACGGCATCGAAGACGCGCGGGTGCCTCTCCAAGGCGTCGGCGAAGGTGGACCCTTCCTCGACTCGCTTGCGTACGTCGGCGACGACCGCGCGGAAGGCCTCGTCCTTGGTCTGGCGTTCGACGGCGGCGATTGCCTGCACGACGGGCGTGCCGGTGCCGACGAGGATGGAGAGTTGTCGCGTGAACTCGGCGAGGCACTTGATCTTCGAGCCGCCCTTGAGAGCGACTCCGCGACTGGCGGTCGCGGCTCTGAGGTTTGCGTGTGTCGCCTCGTTGACTTCAAGGACGAACAGTCCCTTGCGTCCGAGGAGTTCGGCGGCCTCCGCGCGTGAAGCGGCTTCGACGTTCTCGGTCTGCCGCCGGCCGTTGCGGTCGAAGGTGACGCACTCGAACTTCATGCGGCCCTCCGGATTTCGACGGCGGGCGGCGCCTCGTCGGTCTGGCCGTCGCTTTCGTCGGTCTTGGTGACGCGGAGGACTTCTTCGAGGCTTGTCTTTCCGTCGAGTGCGAGCAGGACGCCCTCGTCGCGGAGCGACTTGAAGCCGTGGGGTTTCAAGGCTCTGCGGAGATCGTTCGATGAGGCCGCGCGATAGATCAACTGTCGGATGTCGGAGGTGACCTCCATGACTTCGTAGATGCCGAGGCGGCCGTGGTAGCCGCTGTTGTGGCAGGCCTGGCATCCCGCGCCCTTCTTGAAGGCGCGTCCGTTCAGGCCATCAAGCCCGGCGTCGCGGAGGACGTGCTCGGCGGGGTAGTACTTGGTCTCGCAGGAGGAGCAGAGGGTGCGGGCGAGGCGCTGGGCGACGGCGCCGTTGAGCGCGCTGGAGAGGAGGTAGGACTCAACGTTCATGTCGAGGAGTCGGGCGATTGCGCCCGGGGCGTCGTTGGTGTGGAGGGTTGCGAGGACGCCGTGGCCTGTGAGGGCGGCCTGGACGCCGACGCGTGCGGTCTCTTCGTCGCGGATTTCGCCGACCATGATGATGTCGGGATCCTGTCGGAGGATGCTGCGGAGGCAACGCGCGAACGTGAGGCCGATCGACTCGTTGACGCCGGTCTGGTTGACGAGGTCGAGCTGGTACTCGACGGGGTCCTCGACGGTGATGATGTTGCGCTCCGGGCTGCGGAGGAGGTCGAGTGCGGAGTAGAGCGTGGTCGTTTTGCCGGAGCCTGTGGGGCCGGTGACGAGGACGAGGCCGTGGGACTGGCTGAGGATGCGTTTGAAGGTGACCATGGCTTCCTGCCGGAAGCCGAGGTCCTCGAGGCGAACGCGGAGGTTCTGCTTGTCGAGGATGCGGACGACGAGTTTTTCGCCGAGGAGCGTGGGGAGGCTGCTGACGCGGAGGTCGATCTCGCGACCCTCGGCGACGATGCGGACGCGTCCCTCCTGTGGGAGCCGTTTCTCGGCGATGTCCATCTTGCCGATGACCTTGACGCGTGAGACGATGGCGGCGTGCATTCCGGGCGGGGGCTTCATCAGGTCGCGGAGCACGCCGTCGATGCGGTAGCGGATTCGGGTGCCGCGTTTGTCGGGTTCGATGTGGATGTCGCTGGCACGGTCCTTGACGGCGGTCAGCAATGCGACGTTGACGAGGTTGACGATGGGGCTTCCGGCGACCATCTTGTCGAGGTCGGTGGCAGGGCCTTCGTCCACCGTCTCGCGTTCGATGACCTCGACGTCGGTCTGTGCGAGGGAGGTGAGGAACTCGTCAACGTCAACGTTGCCGCCCGCGTACTTTCGGATGAACTCGAGGATGTTCCCTTCGAGGGCGAAGACGGGTCGGATGCGGCATCCCGTGATCGCTCGGAGGCGGTCGACGGCGGGGAGTGACTGCGGCTCGGCCATCGCGACGGTGAGGGTGTCGCGGACGCGGAAGAGGGGGATGACCTTGAGTCGTTCGGCCTCCTCCTCGCCGATGAGTTGGAGGAGGGTGGGGTCGATGAGGCCGTGGCGGAGGTGGCAGCCTTTGACGCCGAGGCAGTCGGCGATGGCGCGAACGAGGGTGGCGCTGGTGATGACGCCCTGCTCGACGAGCATCTCGCCGAGCATCTGTCCGGTGGCTTTCTGTTCGTTGAGGGCGCGCTGGAGCTGCTGCTCGTCGATGAGGCCCGCCTGGAGCAGGACCTCGCCGACGCGGATCTTCTTGTGTGGCGTTGCGCTCACAGGAAGCTCCTGACGGCGGAGTTGACGTCCTCGTGGTGCTCGAAGAGCGGGGAGAGCTCGGTGAGTTCGAGGACTTCGCGGAGGGTCTCGTTGGCCGCGCTGATTTTGAGGGACTGACCGCCGGCGCCGAGTTCCTCTGTGAGTTCGACGAGGACTTCCAGGCCTCGGCTGTCGGCGTAGGCGATGGCGGAGGCGTCGATGACGAATCGGCCGAGGCTCTTGCGGAGGACGTCGGCGGCGCGGGCCTTGAGTTGGTCGGCGTCCTTCTGGACGAGCGGCCCGACTGGCCTGAGGACCGTGACCGCACCCTGTCGCTGCTCGATGATCTGCATGTCGCCCTCCCCGGGCGGAACTGCTACGCGACCCGCGCGTGCACGGGGATCGAGAGGGTGAAGGTGCTTCCCTTGTCGAGTTCGGACTGGACGGTGACGTCGCCGCCGTGGAGGCGGATGACCTCGCGTGCGAGCGCCAGGCCGAGTCCTGTGCCGGTGAGTTCGGCGACGCGGCGATCCTTGGCGCGGTAGAACTTGTCGAAGACGCGCTCCGCGTCCTCGGGCGAGATTCCGATGCCGGTGTCGACAACGTCAACGGTGAAGTTTTCCTCGTCCTCGGCGACGATGACGCGTACCGATCCGCCTGAGGGCGTGTACTTCAGGGCGTTGCCGATGAGGTTGTGGAGGGCCAGGGCGATCTTGTCGCGGTCGCCCTGGATGACCGGCAGTTTCGGGGGCAGGTCGAATCGGAGGTCGAGGGTCTTCTCTTCGGCCTGCGCGCGGTAGTCGGCCTCGAGTTCGGCGAAGACCGCGTCCAAGCGGACGTCGTCCTCGACGAGGCGGAGTTGGCCGGCCTCGATCTCGGCGACGGAGAGCATGTCGGAGACGATGCGTTCGAGGCGACGGCTTTCCTGGTTGATGACGTTGATGGCCTGGGCGCGGTCGGCGGGGGTGGGTTCGCCGTCGAGGAGTTGCTCGACGTAGAGCCTGATGTTGGTGAGCGGGGTGCGCAGTTCGTGCGAGGCCTGCGCGACGAAGGCGTTTCGTGCGGCATCGGCGACGCGCTGCTGCGTGACATCCTCGATCACGATCATGGCGGCGGCCGAGTCCTCGCGTCGGACGGGCCGGACGCTGAAGCGGAGTACGCCGGATCCGCTGTCGCCTGTGCGTTCGACTTCGACGGCGAGGCGGTTGCGGATGGCGCCCGAGGCGACACCGCGGATGACGTTGACGATCCGCTCGTCGGAGACGAACCTGGTGATCTCAGCGCCCACGATCTCGTCTCGCTTGGCGCGGAGGAAGACGGCAGCCGCGCCGTTTGCGTACTTGGTGCGGAGGTTCTCGTCGATGAGGATGAGTCCCTGCCAGAGTGCGTCGCAGGCGTCGTCGAGTTCACCGCGGGGCGCTCGCTGCGCACTGAGCGCATTGGCGGCGTGCTCGGCGCGTTCTTTGCGTTGGTCGGCATCGCGCCGGGCGAGCAGGTCGTTCCAGGCACGGGCTTCTCCGCCGAGCGAGTCATCGACCGAGAGGGTCTCGGGGGATCTTTCTCCCCGCTGGAACGCGACGAGGCTGGCGCGGATGGCGGCCATGCCTCTAAGCCTCCGCTGGAGTGCGCGGGAGACGAGGAGGAGGGCGACCAGGCCGACGGCGCCGACGATGCCGGCTGCCGCCTGCGCGTCGCGCATCGCGCCGGTGGGCATGGTGGCGGGACCGGCGGCTTCCAGTCGTGCCCGCCCACGTCCGGGAACTTCAACGGCCTGTGCGATCGCGACGGTTCGCGAGTCCGCGCCAGCGGGCGAGACGAGCGAGACATCCGGGAGTTGGGAGGGCAGTTGGTGGGCTGTGATTTTGGACGGGTCGGCTGCTGCGAGCACGCTGCCATCGCCCAGAACGATGCGCATCTCGTCGAGATCGTTTGCCCTGGCGGCGTCGATGACCATGCGTCGAACGGCGGTCAGGTCACCGGAGGCGAGCAGTGGCGAGGCGGCTTCGGCGATGAACCTGCAAGCGTTCTCCACCTGGGCGGCGCGGGCTTCGCGCATGGCCTTCGCGTGGCCTCGCACGGTCAACCACGCCGTTACGCCGACCGATCCGACGACGACGAGCGTAATGGCGAGCGCGGCCCAGACTGGGGCGGACTCCCCTGTGAAGCGCTGGGACACGAGAGACCGTGTGCCGCGTGACTCGCTGCCCGGTTGATCGCGTGTCTGACCCATGGCGCAGCACCACCTCCCATTGGTCGTGGACCCGGGAAGGGGTATCGGCCGTCCGGCGGCGAGAATGAAGATGCACCGGCTGGGGAGACGTACTGGGTGCTGCGATGGCTTGGGGGGTTCCCCTTGGGCGGCGTTATCGACCTGAGGTGTTTCGCGTGCGGGGACTTCCTGGTAGCATTGTGGACGTGCCGGGCAGCACCCGGCCTGGAGTGCAGCACCATGGGCGTTGAGGATCGGTGTGGCGTTCGCGCGTTCGGGGCGGCATTCGGGCTGGCGACGATTCTCGGGCTGCTGGCAACGCCGCACATGGCGTCGGGGCAGGACGACGACCGCCGCAAGATCGTCGATCAGATCGTGCCGGTGCACGGGCCCATGTTGACGGGACCGATGACGCCTGAGAACGGACGCATCGCGGAGTTTGGCGCGCACAACGTGACGCTTCTGTCGTGGATGCCGCTGAATCTGTTCCCGGACACACAGGTGTCAGCGAACGACTGCTGGGGGTACGTGTCGGCGAGCGGTCGGGAGTACATCCTGATCGGGCTTCGCCGGGGCACGGGCGTTCTGGAGGTGACGAACCCGACGCAGCCGACGCTGATCGGGTACGTGCCCGGGGCGACGAGCCTGTGGCGGGACATGAAGGTGATCGGCGACTACGCGTACGCGGTGAGCGAGGGGGGACTTGGGATCCAGGTGATCGACCTGCGGGGCGTTGACAGCGGGACGGTTGTGCATGTGAAGAACAAGACGCAGAACGGGCACTCGTCGACGCACAACATCGCCGCGAACACGGACTCGGGGTACCTCTACCTCTGCGGGGCCAACATCGCGAACGGCGGACTCGTGGCTGTGAGCACGACTGACCCGACTGACCCGAAGATCGTGGGGAGTTGGAACACGCGGTACGTGCACGATGCGCAGATCGTGACCTACACAGACGGGCCGTACGCGGGCAAGGAGATCGCGTTCTGCTGCACGGGCGGGGCGGGCCTGGACGTGGTGGACGTGACGAACAAGTCGAACATGACGCGGATCGGGGGGCTGAAGTACCCGGGGACGCGGTACAGCCATCAGGGGTGGCTGACCGAGGACCGTAGGTACTTCCTGATCAACGACGAGATGGACGAGCCGGACCCCGCGCCGACGACGCGGACGCACGTGATCGACGTGCAGAACCCGGGTTCTCCGGTCTACAAGGGCTGGTTCACGAGTGGGGCGACGAGCACGGACCACAACCTGTACATCCACGAGGGGAAGGCGTACGAGGCGAACTACCTGTCAGGGCTGCGTGTCTTCGACGTGAGCGACCCGCAGAACGCGGAGCAGATCGCGTGGTTCGACACGCACCCGGAGAACGACGCGGCCGGGTACCACGGCGCGTGGAGTTGTTACCCGTATCTGCCGAGCGGGACGATCGCGATCAGCGACATTGAGCGTGGGCTGTTTTTGGTGCGGGTCGGGACGGACTCGCTCCAGTTCGAGTATCCGGACGGGCTGCCGACGATGTCGCGTCCGGGCGTGGACCTGCCCGTGCGTGTGGGGGTGTTGGAGCAGGGCGTGACGCTGGATCCTGCGACGGTGCGACTGCACGTCCGCAAGGACGGCTCGACAACCGAGTTCGTGATGACCGAGGAGTCGGTGTTTGCCTTCACGGCGTCCATCCCGGCCATGGACTGCTACGAAGAGGCCGACTTCTGGTTCTCCGCGACGGACACCGACGGGCTGCTCTATACCGACGTCCTGAACGCGTCGCTGGGCGGTGGGCACGCACTCATGGCGGCGACCGGGGACGCGGTCGTGTTCGCTGACGACTTCTCCTCTGACCTCGGCTGGACAACGGTCAACACCAGCGTGCAATCGGGGGCGTGGGCCAGGACGCAGCCGATCGCTGCGAACGCCTACGAGCCGCAGGGTGATTACGACGGTTCCGGTATGGCCTGGGTGACCGGTGCATCACCCGGCGAGATGCTTGTCGGCGGCCCGACGGAACTGATCTCACCCGCTTTCGATCTCAGCGGGGCAGGGGCGGCCGAGGTTTCATATGCCGCGTGGCAGCAGACCCCGCTCGGCAACAGCCCGCTGCGGGTCCACGCGAGCCCGGACGGCGTGACCTGGACGGAGATCGCCACGCACGTCAACACGCCGACGTGGGAGCACAACACGATCCGACTCGACAACCACATCCCGCTGACATCCCAGGTCAGGGTTCGATTCTCCGCGTCGTCGTGGAGCAACTTCTCGAGCGCCGAGGCGGGCGTGGACGCCTTCTCGATCGTCGCCGTCGAGTGCGACGACTGTCTCGCTGACTACAACGGCGACGGCACGGTGAACACGCAGGACTTCCTTGCGTTCATGAACGATTTCACCGGCTCGACGAACGTCGGCAACCCGGACCTCAACGGAGACACGAAGGTGGACTCTCTCGACTTCCTTGCGTTCCTCAACGCGTTCGTGGCGGGCTGTCCGTAACCCAGAGCCGATGGACGTGGCGGCGGCGAAACCGATCGTGCCCGGGTGATCAGGGGGTGGGTGCGGGGCGTTTCCAGATCGGGACATCGCGCTTGAGGCGGTCGATGAACTCGTCCATGGCGTCGAGAGCCTCGCGTCGGTGGGCGGAGACGATGACGAGGCGGAAGGAGCACCCCCCCACCGGCACGAAGCCGCGGCTGTGCTCGACGCTGACTCGGAGCAGGCCGAGGCGCTGGATAAGGTCGGCGGCGATGGTGTGCATCTGGCGTTGGGCCATCGGCTCGTAGGTCTCGTAGTGCAGGCCGTCGATGGTGGCGCCGTTCTCGGTGGGCCTGACGATGCCTTCGAAGACGACGGCCGCGCCGCCTTCGGGTTGCGGGCGCTCGGGCGTGTGGGTCGCGAGCGGCCCATCCGTGATCTGGATGCTGATCGGCATCATCCCCCCGAAACCAGACCGATCAGGGCGACTTCATCGCCGGGTCGGACGACCGCATCCGGGGTGACGAACTCACCGTTGAGAGCGAAGCGCAGGCTGGGGAGCATGGGAGCGATGGCGGGGCAGGCGTCGCGCAGGAGTGGCGTGAGCGAGGCGATGGTCGGGTGGGGGGCGGCTCGGAGGGCGATCGTGGACGAACCCGCGGCGGCGGCGGCGGGACCGAAGAGCAAGACGGCGACGTCCATCACGCGGAGTGTATAAGGTCAACGGTCCGGGGACGATCGCTGCATCGCACTGTTCGACCTCTCAGGAGAACCCGGCATGAGCCTCCCCTCGGCGTATAGAAGGATCGGCAAGGAGCAACCGGAACTGCTCAAGGCGTACGAGCGCTTCGGCGAAGCGTGCGCGAAGGCGGGGCCGCTTGACACGAAGACCATTGCGCTGGTCAAACTGGCGATCTCGCTGGGCGCGGGACTGGAGGGGGCAGCGCACTCGCACTGCCGCAAGGCGCTCGCGGCGGGTTGGAGCGCGGACGAGTTGATGCACGTCGCGCATCTGTGCGCACCGACGATCGGCTTCCCGCCGATGATGCGAAACCGGGGATGGGTGGAGGACGTGGTGGCGAAGGGGAAGAAGGACGACAAGAAGGGCAAAGGCGGGGAGAAGCGGAAGAAGGGGCGATGAACGAGGGTGACGGCCTGCCCTCGCCCGGCGACGCGCTGCGCGCGCTGCTGGAACGATTGTCCCCTGTCGGGACGGAGCGCGTGGGGCTGCGCGACGCTGTGGGCCGCGTGCTTGCGGAGGATGCGGCGACGGATCGGCCCAGCCCCGCGCTTTCGGTGAGCGCGATGGACGGGTACGCGGTGGACCTTTCTCACTTGCGGGCGGGGTGGGTGGCCGTGGGGGGCGAGGCGGCGATCGGTCAGCCACCTGTGACGCAGCGTGAGGGATGCGCGGCGCGGATCGTGACGGGCGCGCCCGTGCCGCACGGCGCGACGGCGGTGCTTCGACGCGAGGATGTGGCGGAGCGTGATGGGTGGATCGAGATTGGGGCGGACCTGATCGCGCGGGTGAAAGAGGGCGAGAACATCCGGCGGGAGGGCGAGAACGGACCGGCCGGGACGGTGTTCGCGCGGGCAGGATGCGAGATCACGCCGCCGGTTGCGGGCGCACTGGCCGCATTCGGCGTGGCGTCGCTGCGGGTGCGGAGGCGGGTGCGCGTGGCGATCGTGGCGACGGGGGATGAGGTTGTGCCGCCGGAGGAGTCGGTTGAGCCGTGGCAGTTGCGGGACTCGAACTCGTCCGCGCTGTCGGCGTTCGTGGCGGGAGCGGCGTGGCTCGCGCTGGTCTCGGTGGAGCGGTGCGCGGATGAGGAAGCGCCGCTGCGTGCCGCGCTGGGGAGGGCGTTGGACGGCGCGGATGCGGTGTTCGTGTCGGGGGGGGTGTCGATGGGGCATCGGGACTTCGTGCCGGGAGTGCTGGCGTCGCTCGGCGTGGAGCGTGTGTTCCATCGGGTGGCACAGCGGCCCGGGAAGCCGCTGCTGGGGGGCGTCGGGCCGCGCGGGCAGTGTGTGCTTGCGCTGCCTGGCAATCCGGTCTCAGTGATGGTGACGGCGCGGAGGTTCGGCGCACCCACGCTCGGGCGGCTCGCGGGCCTGGAACGGTTCGGCGGACCCGATGGCGCGGTGACACTCGACGGCGAGGAGGAACGGGCGATCCCGCTCTGGATGCACCGGCTCGTGCGGCTCGCCGCGCCGGGGCGTGCGGAGCGCGTGCCGACGCGCGGATCGGGCGACGTGATCGGGGCGGCGGGGAGCGATGGGTTCGTCGAGATGCCCCCGGGAGAGAGCGGATCGGGGCCTTGGGCGTACTACGGTTGGAGGCTGGGGGGAGGCGCGGCGTGAAGGGTGACGCGGACCAATCGGGGATGACGCACGTGGGCGCGGACGGGCGGCCGCGGATGGTGGACGTGGGTGAGAAGGCGGTGACGGCCCGCGGCGCGCGCGCGGAGGCGTTCGTGCGGATGTCGCCTGCGTTGGTGGAGTTGGTGCGCCGCGACGCGCTTGGGAAGGGGAGCGTGCGCGACGTGGCGCGGCTCGCGGGGATCATGGCGGCGAAGCGGACGGCGGAACTCATCCCGCTGTGCCACCAGTTGCCGCTGGATCATGCGGAAGTGTCGGTCGAGGTGGTCGAGGGTGGCGTGCGGATCGTCACGGAGGTTCGGACGCATGGGCGCACGGGCGTCGAGATGGAAGCGCTGACGGCGGCGGCGGCGGCCGCGCTTACGGTGATCGACATGGGGAAGTCGGTCGATCGCGGGATGGTGGTCGAGGGTCTGCGCGTGGTCGAGAA
>DAOMNQ010000009.1:0-50668 GCA_035443945.1 Phycisphaerales bacterium
GACAAAGCCCGCTCCGTCACCGTCGCGGCTCGTTGAGGGACGCCGTCGCGTGCCCGGGCCGGACCACCGCCTCCGGCACGCCGCGGTACGCCATCCGCACCGACCACCGGACGCCGCGCGGCCCGGCTCGCTCGGCGGGGATGACCTCCACGGCCGTCACGCTCACCGTGCGGGCCGCATCGCGCGTCATCAGCACGCTGATCTCCGGGCGGTGCGGCCAGCGGTGGGCGTGGAACGCATCCTGCGCGCCGGGCGTCGGGCCGGGCGCGACGACGAGTTCCTCGAAGAGCGGCAGGCGCGGCAGTACCAACTCGTCGCCGAGACCGGAACTCGCGAAGCAGACGGCCGCCTGCCCGTGGGCGGTCAGGTGCAGATGCTCCCCGTCCCAGCGCGCGTCGAGCGAGCGCGGCACGCCTTCGGTGTCCGGCTGCACGGCGACGAGGCGGAACGGGTCGAAGCGGGCGAGGTCTGCCGCGGCGAGCCGATCCGCGGCTTCGTCCGTGGTGCAGGCGTCGATGAGCGATGGGATGAGCAGGCCGCGCGAGCGACGGCCCGCACGCGGCGGAGCGGACTCCGCGCCGGGCACGTTCACGTTCAGCAGGGCAAGGGCCAGGCCGGTCTCGGCCGCGGCGACCCAGGTGCCGCCGGCGTGCGTGTCGGTCGGCCAGAGGGCGCGCACCGGCAGCGTCGGTGGGCCGCGCCACTCGGGCGGGTCCGCGGCGGCGCGGCCGCGGCTCTCGTCACGGTTCGTGACCAGCCGGAACCCGGCGCCGGGCAGCGGGATGACGGAGAGGGTGCACACGGGGAACAGCGGGCAGTGGACAGTGGACATCAGGAAGAAGAGAGAGGTCGGGGCGGGCTTCAGCGGGCTGTGCGGTCGTGGTTGAGGGTCGAGGGGGCGCGGCCGAAGTCGTGCGCGGCGTGCGTCCCGAACTCGGCGGCGATCGCCCTCATCATCGCCTGGTGGTGCACGGCGTGGTGCGCGGCGAAGGCGAGTTCGCGCGCCCGCGTCGAGACGAGTTCAGCCTCGCTCCCGTCGGCGTCGGTCATCACGCGGACGCGCACCGGCGCGTCGAGCGAGCCGCCGCGCATCTCGGCGAGGCTCGCCCGCAGCGAATCGATGACGCGCGCCGCTTCCGCACGGTCCGTCTCGACCGGCACGCCGCGCTCGCGATGGTCGTAGTCGATCGTCCCGCCGTCGTGTGCGGCGAGGGCGGCGGCGAAGTGGTCCAGCGTGTGGCGGAGGTGCCTGCCGATCGTGCCCCCCGCGAGCACACGCGACTCGGCGCGGTAGGCGTCGTCGCTCACGGCGTGGAGCAGGTCGCGGCACTGGCAGAGCACGGCGTCCGCCCCCGCGGCGACACGCTCCGCCCCGCCGGAACAGGCGCAGGGCGCGGACTCGGTGGTGGTCTTCATGGGAATGTGCGCTCCATCCTCTCGTTGCACCCCGGAGCGTCATGGTAGCGCGCCGGTGTGCGGATCAGCAGAGCCTGTTCCGAAACCCAAGATTCACCACAGAGACACAGAGGGCACAGGGAGAAGTCGCCTGTTTTCCCGTCTCTGTGATCTCTGTGCCTCTGTGGTAAAAACTGTGTTTGGGAGACATGGGATAGGCTCTAGTGTTCTTCGGAACCGTCGGCCGTCGGGTTCGCGCCATCGCTCGCGGTGCCGAGCGACGCCGCAAGCCGCGCGTAGAGCACGGCGACGCCCAGCATGAGCAGGCCGAGGCCGAGGAAACTCGCGACCCGCCAGACCGGCGGCACGCCCTGCAGATCAAGCAACGCGACCTTGAGCATGGCGAGGGCGATGAGCGCAAGGCCCGCGTAGCGCGGCGGGGCACGGCGCACGAGGAAGCCGCCCGCGACCGCGGCCGCGCCGGCAAGCCCCCACCAGATCGAGACGGCGGCGCGGCGCGCGGTCGGGTCCGCCGCGATCGACTCCGCGACGCGCGCGATCTCGAGCGTGGTCGACGTGAGCGCAACCGCGGCGGCGATCCACGCGGCCGCGAGCGCGGCGAGCACGATCCGGCTGCGCAGCGCGCGCGCCGACGCAACGAGCGCTGCAACGACGACGAACGACCGCCACAAGCCCGGGTGAAGGAGCGGCGCGGAGGTGTCCGCGTGCCAGGCCTGCGGCTGGAACCCCCACAGCCAGGCGATCGCTGCCGAGAGCGCGGCCAGCGCGGCGGCCGCGTCCAACCGGAGCAGCGGCGCGCGGCGATGCACGAGCGAGAGCGCGACCGCTCCGACCGACCAGAACACGGCGAGCGCGGCCGCGCTGCTCTCCTGCGCGACTGCAGAAGCGAGCACGGCGCAGACACCGGCCCACGCGCCGACCCGCAACGCCCATACGCCCGCGGATGACCCCGCGGCGCTTCTTCCCGCCCATGCGGCGCGACCCATCAGCGACGCGAGCACGCCGCCCGCGACCAGCAGCGCGGACCACGGCGTCAGGCGCAGCCCCAGCGCGTCGATCCCGGAGGACCGCAGGTCGGGCTGAATGGTCTCGAAGACGAGCAGCCGGGCGAGGGCGACGCCGAGCATGGCAGCCCCGATCCAGCGGAGCGCCAGACGCGGCTCGACGCGGTGAGTTGCGAAGACCATGGCCGCGCCGACGAGCCAGGCGATGCAGGCCGCGCCGGCGTGCGTCTGCACGTGCAGGAACGCAACGAGCCAGAGCATCGCCGCGACGGCCGCGCAGAACACGCCAAGCCGGCGCGCAGGTCCCGGCTGCGCCAGGATTGTGCGCCTCGTAGGCGGCGCGATCGGCGCCGCGTCCTCGCCGTCCTCGACGGCGCGAACGACCGTGAGCACGAGCCGTGCGGAAGCCGCCCACGCAGCCGAGCCGATCAGTACCAACACCATCCACGGCGACACGGCGACGATGCGGTCCGCGACCCAGGGCGTCGAGAGGCCGCCGAAGGTGTGATCCCAGATGAGCAGCCGGCCCGTGGCGACGCCGAGCAGGAGCAGGCCGTAGCGGTCGAGCGCGGGCGCGGCGATCCACCGCCCGGCAACCACGGCAGCGACGCCCATTGCCAGCCACGCGGCCGTCTCCGTCCAGCCCGCGAGCGCGAGCGTGACTGTGACCATGAGCAGGCCGCCCGCCTGCACGGCGAAGCACGCGGCGAGCGACTCTGTGTCCGTGCGCGGACGCTCGCGCAGCACGCGCACGCTCGACCCGAGGGTGAGCGACGCCATCGCCGTGGCGACAAAGCCCGCGGCCGGGGCCATCCAGTCCGCGAGCGTGCCCCACTCGCGGATGATGAGCGTGGCCATGAGCGTCGCCCACGCGGAACTCGCGAGGCTGATGACGATCGGATGGGCGCGGCGGAGGCGCCGGCGGCGCGGGGTCTCCTCGGGCGAGATGCCGTGCCGCCGGGCGGAAAGCACCAGTTCGACCTGATACAGCCACCACGCGGCGGCCCAGAACCCGAGCGCGATGATCGCGTGATCGGCGCCCTGCACGGCCGTCCAGAGCGTGCCGAGGATGCCGGTCGCCCACCACGAGAGCGGCCTGAGAATGGCGAACGGCGTGCGTCGCCACGCCGAGAGCGAGAGCGCGACAGCCGCGAGCGCGAGCAGGTGCAGGGGAAGCACGAGCGGCGCCGGTTCGCGGTCGGCCAGGAGTATCGGAATCAGGTAGCCGCCCAGCAGCGAAAGGACGGCGGTGGAGGCGAGGTTGCCGCGGATGGCCACCGCGATGCCGACCGCCGAGACGACCGCCATCAGCGCAAACGCAACCGGTGGGCTGTCGATCAGGCCGAAGAAGCCGTAGGCCGCATAGGCGGCGACGTAGAGCGCGCCAACCCCCGCGGCGTTCAGGCCGGCGGCGGCGAGCGCGTTGATGCGCCGGCGTGCGATCTCACCAACCACGAGCAGCGCAGCGCCGAACGCCGCTGTCGCCAGGCATCGACCGATCGGTGGGAGGAGGCGGAACCAGCCCTCGTCGAGCGCGACCTTCACCCCGAGCGCGAGACCGACGATGACGGCCAAGGCCCCCACCGCCGCGAACACCCGGCCGCCGATCTGACGCTCGATCGCGGGCTTTGCCGTGCGAGCGACGGCGGGTGGCGGTGTGGGACGAACGGAGCGTGCGGGCGACGGTGGCGGCGATGGCGGCGCGGGTCGCGGCGTCGGCTGCGAGGCGGCCTTTAGTTCAGCGGGTCCGGGTGCGCTGGGGCCAGACGGTTCAACTGTGCGCGAGGACGATTCGAGAGCAGCGACGCGGGCCTCGAGCGCGGCCACGCGAGTCGCCAGATTGTGCGAATCGGCGTCGTCGGGGCGTCGGTTCGAGTCATCCGGATCAGTGTCCATGGCGTCACCCCATGCGTTCTTCAGAAAAACTAGTGTATACTAACTTTCCGACGAGACGACGTGCGGTTGCGTCCAATCCTCTCGTTTTTCGTTTGTCCGACCGGCGCGGTGGGAGAATCTGCAACGCCGGGGTTGACATATTCCGATTATGGAATATATTGCCGGCATGGCTGCGGCAGAGGAATCGGCGGACGTGTTCGTCGCGGTGGCTGAGCCTCGGCGGCGTGACATCATCGGGGCGTTGAGCGACGGCGGGCAGCACGCGGTGGGTGAGTTGGTCGCCGTGCTGGGATTGCCGCAGCCGACGGTGTCCAAGCATCTGGGCGTGCTGCGCGACGTGGGGATTGTGTCGGTCACGCGGCGCGGGCGGCACCGGCTGTACCGTCTCGAGGGGGAACGACTGAAGCCCGTGCACGACTGGGCCGGAACGTTCGAGAGGTTCTGGAGCCATCAACTCGACCGTGTGAAGGAACGGGCCGAGCGGATGGCGACGGATGAAACGAGAGCAAAGGAGAGCGAGTCATGCTGACGAGCAACAAGGAGGACGCCGTGCGATCGCTGGAGGTGGCGAAGGACGTGGTGGTCGCCGCGCCGGCGGCCGTGGTGTTCGCGGCGTTGCTGGACCAGATGGGACCGATGAGCGAGATGCCCGACGGCACGCCCTTCCCGATGAAGATCGAACCGTGGCCGGGCGGTCGGTGGTTCCGTGACCTCGGCGACGGCGCGGGCCACCTCTGGGGGCACGTGCAGGTGATCAAGCCGCCCGGACTGCTCGAGATCTGCGGCCCGTTGTTCATGTCATACCCGGCCGTGAACTTCGTGCAGTACCGGTTGACTGCCGAGGGGAGCGGGACGCGGCTGAGAGTGATCCACAAGGCGATCGGGCAGATCAGCGACGAACACCGAGAAGGGGTGGTCGAGGGATGGGGGCACGAACTGGAGCGGGTGCGTAGGCTGGCGGAGGAGCGTGTTCGTTGAGTGCGGCCGGATGGACGACCGCCGGCCTGGTCGAGCGCATGAACTGGATAAAGGAGCGTGAACGATGATGGCAAACCCGGGGGAGCAGCACAAGTGGCTGGAGCAGTTTCTGGGCGAGTGGACGGTCGAGGGCGAGTGCGACATGGGGCCGGACCAGCCGAAAGTGAAGAACTCGGGCGAGGAGCGCTTCCGCTCGCTCGGCGGGATGTGGATGATCGGCGAGGGGCGCATGGAGATGCCCGGGGCGGGCGAGGGCACGATGCTCACCACACTCGGCTACGACCCGCGGCGGGGGCGATTCGTCGGCACCTGGGTCGGCTCGATGATGGACTTCATGTGGGTGTACGAGGGTGAACTCGACACGTCCGGTCGAGTGCTCACGCTGAGCACGGAAGGGCCGGAGTTCGGCGTCGAGGGCAAGATGGCAAAGTACCGCGACGTGCACGAGTTCAAGAGCAGCGACCACCGCGTGCTGACGTCGTGGAAACTCGGCGACGACGGCGAATGGCGGCGGTTCATGCGCGCGGACTACCGGCGCCAGAAGTGATCGACCCGACGGAAGGAGCATCATCATGGAGACGGACGTGGCTGCGCACCCGCGGATCGCCGGGCGCGAGGAGTGGCTCGCCGAGCGGCTTCGGCTGCTCGAATCGGAGAAGGAACTGACGCGCCGCTACGACGCGGTGAACGCCGAGCGGTGACGCCTGCCGATGGTGCGGCTGGAGAAGCGCTACGAGTTCGACGGCCCGGACGGACGCGCGACGCTGCTCGATCTCTTCGAGGGCCGGCGGCAGTTGATCGTCTACCACTTCATGTTCGACCCAGAGTGGGAGAAGGGATGCCCCGGCTGCACCGGCTTCGTTGATTCGCTCGGCGACCTCACGATGCTCGGCCGGCGCGACACCTCGTTCACGCTCGTGTCGAGGGCGCCCCTGGCGAAACTCGCCGCGTTCCGCGCGACGAAGGGCCGGCGCCGGCGGTGGTTCTCTTCGTTCGGGAGCGACTTCAACTACGACTTCCACGTCACGCAGGACGAGCGCGTCGCCCCGGTCGAGTACAACTACCGTGACCGGACGGAACTTGAGCGGCGCTCCCACGAGCCGTGGTTCTTGAGCGGCGAGCAGCACGGCCTGAGCGTCTTCTTCCGCGTGGACGGCGAGGTGTTCCACACCTACTCGACCTACGGGCGAGGCGTTGAGCGGCTGACGGACTCGTACAGCCTGCCGGACCTCACGCCATGGGGCCGGCAGGAGGACTTCGAGGACTCGCCCGAGGGCTGGCCGCAGCGACCGACATACGGCTGATGCGATGCGCCGCTCAGTGCAGCCGCAGCATCTGCTGGTACTCGGCGAATCGGGCGTCGATCTCTGCCCGCGAGAGCGAGGCGAGCCGGTCGAGGCTGAAGGCCTCGATCGTGAACGAGGCGATCACGGTGCCGTGGGCCATCGCGCGCCGGACGGCGTCGAACGCGGTCGGTTCGGCCGCGTCGCGCGACGAGGCGAGGAAGCCCATCAGGCCGCCCGCGAAGGAGTCGCCCGCGCCGGTCGGATCGACGACCCGCTCGGCAGGGTATGCCGGCAGTGCGGCGATGCCGTCACGGTGGACGAGGATCGCCCCGTGCTCGCCCTTCTTGACGACGACGAATCGCGGGCCGAAGTCGAGCAGGCGGCGTCCTGCGGCGACAGTGTTCCGCAGGCCGGTGAACTGCTCCGCCTCGTCGAAGTTGAGGGCGAGGCCGTCCACTCGCGTCAGCAGCAGTTCGAGTTCCGCCCGCGCGGTGTTGATCCAGAGGTCCATCGTGTCCGCGACGGCCAGCCGCCGGTCGGGGAACTGATCCAGCAGGCCGATCTGCACGGCCGGGTGGGTGTTCGCCAGGAAGACAAAGCGCGAGTCGCGGTAGGCGTCGGGCACCGGGGGGGGGGCCTCGGTCAGCACGTTGAGTTCGGTGTAGAGCGTGTCGCGGTGGTCCATGTCGGGTTGGTAGCGCCCGCCCCAGCGGAAGGTCTTGCTGCCGCGCCGGGTTTCCAGGCCGGCGGCATCGACGTTGGTGAATCCGGCGATAGTCCGGCGGAACTCGGCGGGGAAGTCGTCGCCCACGACCGCGACTATCCGCACGGGCGCGTAGAACGAGGCCGCGGCTGCGAAGTAGGTACACGAGCCGCCGAGCACGCTCTCGCGGTGCTGGCCGTCGGGGGTGAAGACGGTGTCGATGCCGATGGTGCCGGTGACGGTGAGCGACATGGGCGGGAGGATAGCGGGCGATTGCGGCGGGCGCGGGGTCACCCGCCCTTCGCGGCCACTTTCGCCCAGGTGTCCTTCAGCGTGACGGTGCGATTGAAGACGGGCCGGTCGGGCGTCGAGTCCGGATCGACGCAGAAGTAGCCGAGACGCTCGAACTGGAACCGCCGGATGCCGTCGGGCCAGGCCGGCTCGTCGGGAGTCGTCTCGACGATCGGGGGTTCGACCACGGCGTCGCGGATCGTCTCAAGCGAAGCGGGGTTGAGGTCGTCGAGGAAGTTGCCGGTGCGCTTGCCCGGCTCGTCCGCGACAAAGAGGCGGTCGAACAGGCGGACCTCGGCGAGGCGGCAATGCGACGCACTCACCCAGTGCAGCGTGGCCTTTACCTTGCGGACCTTGCCGTCCGGCCCCGGAGGGGGACTCTCCCCACCGCGGGTGGCCGGGTCGTAGGTGCATCGCAGTTCCACGGCGTTGCCCGCCGCGTCCTTCACGACTTCGCGGCAGGTGATCCAGTAGGCGTAGCGCAGTCGCACCTCCACACCCGGCGCGAGACGGAAGAAGCCCTTGGGCGGGCTCTCCATGAAGTCGTCGCGCTCGATGTAAAGTTCGCGCGTGAAGGGGACGCGGCGCGTGCCCGCGCCGGGGTCCTCGGGGTTGTTGACCGCGTCCATCCACTCGACACGATCCGCGTCGCCGCCGTCCGCCCAGTTCGTGATGACGACCCGCAGCGGTCGCAGGACGGCCATGCGTCGCGGCGCGGCCTTGTTGAGGTGATCGCGCACGGCGTTCTCGAGCACGACGACTTCGGTCACGCTGTTGTACTTCGTCACGCCGACCTGCTCGCACAGGTTCCGGAGCGATTCGGGCGTGTAGCCGCGCCGACGCATGGCGCAGATGGTGGGCATTCGCGGGTCGTCCCATCCCGCGACGTGCCCCTCCTCGACGAGGCGGCGCAGGTTGCGCTTGCTCATCAGCACCGTCGTCAGGGCCAGTTTGGCGAACTCGATCTGCTGCGGGTGCGGAATCTTCCTGCCCCACGGGCCGGAGCCGTCGTCGGTGCGGCCCTCGTTGATGGCATGGATGAACCAGTCGTAGAGCGGCCTGTGGTTCTCAAACTCGAGCGTACAGATCGAGTGCGTGATCCCCTCGATCGAGTCCTCCAGCCCGTGCGCCCAGTCGTACATGGGGTAGATGCACCAGGCGTCGCCGGTGTTGTGGTGCGTCGCGTGCAGGATGCGGTACATGACCGGGTCGCGCAGGTTCAGGTTCGGCGAGGCCATGTCGATCTTCGCACGCAGCGTGCGCGAGCCGTCGGGGAACTCGCCGCGCCGCATGCGATCGAGCAGGTCCAGGTTCTCCTCGACGGATCGGCCGCGGTACGGGCTTGTCCGGCCCGGCTCGGTGAGCGTGCCGCGGTGCTCGCGGGTCTGTTCGGCGGTCAAATCGCAGACGTAGGCCTTGCCCTTCCTGACCAGTTCCACGGCGTAGTCGTACATCCGCTGGAAGTAGTCGGAAGACCAGAAGATGCCGCCCCCGTGCGGGCCGGTCCAGTCCGCGCCGAGCCACAGGACATCGCGCTTGATGCCCTCGACGAACTCCATCTCCTCCTTGAGCGGGTTGGTGTCGTCGAATCGGAGGTTGAACTTCCCCCCGTACTCCTGCGCGAGGCCGAAGTTCAGGCAGATGCTCTTGGCGTGCCCGACGTGGAGGTAGCCGTTCGGCTCGGGCGGGAACCGCGTGTGCACGCGCCCCCCCCACCGGCCGGAGCGCATGTCCTCGTCGATGATCTGGCGGATGAAGTGGCGTGGTTTGTCGGGGGTGTCGGGCATGGCTGCGGCATCCGGGCTGCTACCGTAATCGAGAGGGCAGATCGTAGCAGGTCTTGTCAAGCGAGCGACGCTCAGCCGTCCGCATACAGCCCGTGGCTGCGTGCATACTCAAGGACCGATCGTTCGAGCACGCTCGCAACGAACCGACTCGTCTCGGGAGAGGGGGGGGGCAAGCCGGCCAGTCTCGCCCTGATCGCCGTCGCCGATGCCAAAATGATCGGCCCGGGCGCGATGCGCTCCTGCCAGGCGCGCCGCTCCGCCGCTGTCCACTCGCCGGACGCCTCCAGCGCGGCGTCCAGCGTGGCCGCGTCGGCGATCGGCTCGCGCAACACGACGACCGGCTCGGCGAGGGCAAGGACCTCACGGAACTCGCGCCAACGGTGGAACGCCGCCGCCTGATCCGACCCGATGAGGAACCGCAGTGCCGTGCCCGGGGGCAGCGCCCGCTTCGCGCGTCGCAGCGTCTCCACCCACCAACT
The DNA here is from genome assembly GCA_035443945.1 of Phycisphaerales bacterium. Lineage (GTDB taxonomy): Bacteria > Planctomycetota > Phycisphaerae > Phycisphaerales > UBA1924 > CAADGN01. The sequence continues at coordinate 9,841 of DAOMNQ010000009.1, forward strand.
CGGCTCCTCGCTCGCTCGCGCAGCCCGATCGATCTCATCCGTCCACACAACCGCCCTCGCCAGCGGGGCGATCGCCAGCCGGAGCATGGCCACGCGATGGGCTGCGCTCGTTGCAGGCGCCGCCGACTTGTGCGGAGAGCGGGCCGCGGGCACGAAGACCAGCCACGACCCCGGCGGCATCATCGCGTCGCGGGCGGCGGCCGCAGGCTCGGTGTGCCCGCGATGCGGCGGGTCGAACGTGCCCCCGAAGAGCAGCACGCCGGGGGCGTCCGCAGGAACCGGCATCGGCGTAACGGACTCGTCTCGGGCCTCGGCCGCCATGCGTGATGGTACGCGGCGCGATGGCGCGTTCGGTGGTCGGACGGTGCGCGACGGCTACAATGGCCGCGCTCTGGCCCCGTCGTCTAGCCAGGTCCAGGACACCAGGTTTTCATCCTGGTAACACGGGTTCGAATCCCGTCGGGGTCATTGGTCAGCAACCTGGGACACGCGCAGATGCGGCCTTCGATGAACACACCCGCAAGCGCCCCTGCTCGATCAAGCCCGCAGGCTCCAGCCGGGCGGAAGCGCGAACCGCAGCAAGTTCGCCGGGCTCCTACGACCCACACCATCTCCGCAGGGTAGGTCTGATCACCCCCGCGCCGGTTCGACGATCCCCCGGCACTCGCCGAAGCCGATGCGGCGGAAGCCTTCGCGTTCGCAGAACGCCCGCATGACGACCTCGTCGCCGTCCTGGAGGAAGGTCCGCTTCTCGCCCGTCGGTAGTTCGATCGGCGTCCGTTGCGAGCCTGGAACGACGCGGGGTGGGTTGGCCCACGGGTCGCCGTCCCAGGTCAGTTCCAGCAGGCAGCCGCGGTTCTCGCGGGCCGGGCCGCTGACCGTGCCGCTGGCGAGGAGGTCGCCGGGTTGGAGGTTGCACCCGTTGACGGTGTGGTGGGCGACCATCTGGGCGATGGTCCAGTACATCTGGCGGAAGGAGCCGCGGCTGAGGCGCACGGGGGAGAGGCCGCGCTTGCGCATGTCGGCGGAGGCGAGGAAGACCTCGCAGGTGATGTCGATGCCGCCGCGGGCGCGGTCGGCCTCGTCGTCGAGGTAGGGGAGGGGGCGAGGGTCGCCGGGGGGTCGCTCGAACGCGGGCACGCGGAACGGGGCGAGGGCCTCCATCGTCACGATGTACGGGCTGACGGTGGTGGCGAAACTCTTGGAGAGGAACGGGCCGAGCGGCTGGTACTCCCACCGCTGCACGTCGCGGGCCGACCAATCGTTGACGATGCACATGCCGAAGACGTGCTCCGCGGCACGCCCGACCGGGATCGCCTCGCCGAGTTCGTTGCCGCGGCCGATGACGACGCCCAGTTCCATCTCGTAGTCGAGCATCCGGCACGCCCCGAAGCCCGGCGCCCCGCCCTCCTCCGCCGGCGGCAGCTGCCCGACGGGCCGACGGATCGGCGTGCCGCTGGGCACGATGCTGGACGCCCGCCCGTGGTACCCGATCGGGATGTGCTTGTAGTTCGGCAGCAGCGGGTTGTCCGGCCGGAACATGCTGCCGACGTTGGTGGCGTGGTGGAGGGAGGCGTAGAAGTCGGTGTAGTCTCTGGCGGGCGGATTCTCGAGATAGCACCCGTCCGCGTCGAACAGGTGCTCGGAGACCTGTTCCTGCAGGCCGGACGGTGCGTTCGCGTCGAGCATCTCTTGTAGCCGACGGCGAATCCGGCGGGCAAGCGGTGTTGCGGCACTCTCGTACATCCCCTCGCACGATTCGATGTGGAAGAGCTCTTCACCAACGGGTGTGTCGCCCAGGAACGCTACGACATGGCTGAGTTCGAAGAGGTTGAGGACTTTGTCGCCGATGCGAACTCCGAGATGCTCCGGCATGCCCATGTCGTTCGGATCGGCGATGTACACAAAGGGCAGGTTCTGGATCGGGAAGTCCGTCCCCGAATCATTCGCGGACTCGACCCAACTCCGGAGGTTGGGGTCGTGCGTCTCGTTGATGTCGTAGGGCATGGGTCGCTCCTGTTCTCAACGTGCGATCAAAGGAGCCGCCTGTTCGCGGCAGCCGACCACGGGTCGGTGCGTCCGCCGCGCAGCCCCGGAAGGGGCGGCCGTAATGTAGCCACGGGTGGAGCGCCGGCACAGCCGACGCGGAACCCGTGGAACGGAGTGGTGCGGAACGCCTAAGCCCCGGAGGGGCGAAGGAGAGGACGCACGCGTGCACGCCCGGCTCGGGATTCCGACCTCCAACGCCCCTCCGGGGCTGCCACGGAAGGGCCGACGTGTCCACGGGTTCCGCGCCGCCGCTCGCGCGGCGTCGCTCCACCCGTGGCTACAGGCCCACGCCCCTCCGGGGCTGACGCCGCGTTTCTTCATCACAGCCATCCCAACCCCCGCAAGTCCGCCACAGGCTCCTCGAACGAGCACGAGCCAATCGAGACGGCGAAGGCGTCGCGGGTCCGGGCAACTTCCTCGGTGCTCCACTCGCGCCCGCGCCACGAGGCCGCCGCATCCGTGAACGCAAACGCGCCCGGCTCGCGCTCCTCCAGCATCGACGCCAGTTCCTCCGGCCCCGCGTCTCCCGTCCGTGCCGCCACCGCCGCCAGGAACACATTCACGAACCCGTGCATCACCGCACGGGGGGGGGACGGCTCGTAGGTCAGCGCCTGCTCGGCCCGCACGGGGTGGTGCAGGCCAGCCGTCGCCTTGAAGGGGACGTCGCCGGCGGCGCAGGCGTGCAGGAATGCAGCCACCCGCTCCGGCGCGGGGATGGCGCCCGGCGTTACGCCCCCGCACCGCACCTTCGCGCACGCCCCGCTCCCGGCCAGCGCGGCCACCATCCCGCGGCAGTCGCGGTCGATCGGCACCTCGTAGAACGGCAGCAGGTCGTCCGGCACGGCGTCGAGCGTCTCATCGATGAACGACGCGCTCTCGGCCCTGATCTCGACCGCGTCCGCGCGGGCCAAGCCGCGGTCTTCGCGCGAGTGCCGCTCGTTGAACTCGGCGATCCGTGCGAGCGCATCCTCCAGCGGCAGATCCGCCACCACCGTCACGCCCCACGCCTCCAGCACGTCCGCGTGCTCCCGATAGCCGCTGGTCGCGTATGTCCCCGGCATCAGCACAGCGCCGTGCTCGCTCAACTCGCCCAGCCGCGATGCCGCGCAGACAAACCGCCCGAGCATCCACGCGTGCTCCCCCATCCGGTGGCGCGCGTACGACTCAACCGCCCGCTGCATCCCGTGCCCGGTCGGCGGGAACAGCCCGGCGTAGTCGAACAGGCCGGCGACGAGCGCGCGCAGTGATTCCGTCGGCATGGGGCAGGATAGGGCCTGCGGTCACTTCGCGAGTTTGGCGATGAGCCGCCAGACCGTGTGCGGCTCCAAGTGCCGGCCGGTCTCGGCGTTGAAGCGCGCCACCAGCGCCTCGAACTCCGGCGTGTACGGCAGCCGGTCGCGCTGGCCCAGCGTGCCCGCCGCCTCGACCACGAGCGACGACAGCAGCGCCTCCTCGCGCTCGTCGATCCGCGGCGGGGCCGTCGCCGCTCGCCCGAGCCGCGGCAGGCGACCGGCCTTGCGAAGGTTGTGCAGCCGGTGGAAGACGCCGCGCTCGTCGAGACCCGTCGCGTCCTTCACGGCGGCGAAGAGCGAGGCAAACTCGAGTGTGTAGGGCAGGTCGTCGAGTGTTCGTCCTTCACGCTCGTACGCGGCGACGAGCGCGGCGTCGCTTGCTTCCTGCCCGGCCTCGAAGAGCGCGGGTTGCTCAGTCGCGCCGTGGCGAGCGCTCTCGCCCGGCCCGCGCTGTCCCGACGCGAGCGACGCCAGCCACGGCCCCATGGACTCGCCCGGTCGCTTCGCGGGGTCGAGGAAGTCGGCGAGGCACTTGTCGAACAGCGCGTGCCGTCGCGCGTTGGCGATCCCGCCGTCGAAGTGCCCGTAGGGGACGACGAACCGCCATCGCCGCCCCGGGTCCGCGCCGAGGGCGTTGAAGACTCCCGCGGCGGCCGGCGCGGGGACCGTGTCGTCGCGCTCGGCGAGCATGCCGAGGGCGTGGCAGCGGACGCGCGTGGCGTGGACGGCCGCGTCGCAGAGGCGGAGCGTCTCCACGATGCGTTCGCGCCGGAGGTGGTTCGCGGCGAGAACGGTCCAGACTTCCGCGCCGAGGCCGCGTGCGCACCGCGAGCGTTCTTCGAGCCGCCAGGACCAGTCGCCGAGGCTCGGCAGCGCGACAGCGATGCGGTCGATCCGCAGCACCGGCGTCAGCGCGGAAGCCGCGACGATCGCCAGCCCCGCGCCGAACGACGTGCCGTGCAGGTAGATCGGCGTCTCCGAGCCGGTTTGCTCGCGCAGGAACCTCGCCAGCGATCGGCAGGCGTTCGCCGCGTCCGCGACGGCCTGCGGCAGCACCCAGTGCATCGCGTCCTCGGGCGCTCGCACCTCCGCGTCAAGCCCGAGGCCGATCCAGCCGAACGGCGCGGCCGACGGCGAGCAGAGATCGCCCACGTCCACCTGCGAGCCTGGGTAGCCGCGCACCCGGACGATGAGTACCGCCACCCCGCGCGCCGCCACGGTCTGCCAGCGTTCCGCGTCCTCGGCGAGCCGCGGCGGGCGGTCGTAACCATGCAGCGTGACCAGCCCGGCCCGCACCGACACACCCTCCGGCGGCTCGACGAGCGTGCACCCGATGCGCACGCTGCGCACGCTCTCGAACCAGAGTCCGGCCGTCGGGTCGCCGGGGTCGCGCTCGCCGTGCGTCCACGGCTCGAGCGAAGGCTCGGACGCAAACGCCGCCTCGCGCCACCGCTTCCAGAAGACCGAGTGCGGCGGCGACGGCGCGGTGTCCGCGACGTGCGCGAGCGTCCGCACCACGCTCAGTCCGAAATCGTCCGGCTCGTTCATTCGCCCGGAAGGGTACGCGGGCGATCACCGCCCGGAGGCCGCTCCGCGCCCAGCCCCACCAACGCCCCGGCGTCGAACACAGCGCCCCAGATCTGGCTGCTCGGCCGCTGCTCGGCGTCGGCGAGCGGCCCGCGCTGCGCGACCCACAGCATGTGCCGGCCGTCCGCGCTGAACGCCGGCAGCCCGTCGAAGCCGTCGGCGTGCGTGACGCGGACGCGCCACAGATCCTTCAGCGGCACGTCCGGATCGAACTGCACGGCGAAGACCTCGTAGTTGTGGTGCCCGACCTCGCTGGTCGCGTACACGATGAACTCCATCGAGGGGTGCCAGAAGGGCGCCCAGTTGACGTAGGCGTTGTCGCTCAGGGCGATCTCGCGCTTCAGGCCGGCGGGCGCGCCGTCCTCGTCGAAGTCCAGTTCGCCCACGAAGAGTTGCAGTTCGTTGTCGCCGCGACGGTCGGAGCGGTAGCAGATCCACTTCCCGTCCGGCGAGAAGAACGGCCCGCCGTCGTACCCGTCCGCGACCACGATCGGCGCGTGCCGCCCCGTCCGCGTGTCATAAACGTAGATGTCCGCGTCCGGCTTGCCGAGGCGGGCGCTCTTCTCGTCGTCCACGTTCGCGTACAGCACGAACCGTCCGTCCGCCGACCACGAGCACTCGGCGTCGTAGCCGGGGCGCTCGAAGAGCGGCGTCGCCACCAGTTCGTTCGCCTCCCACGCCGGCTCGCGCTGGCCGGGATGCATCGCGCGCCACATCTCGGGCACGACCCGCGTCACGACCTCCATCTCCGACGGGAACTGCCACACATACCGACCCTCGCCGCGCTGGTAGCCCGGGCCGCTGTGCTCGGCGGGCTGCACGAGCGTCGAGCCGAACATGACCTCCCACGGCCGCAGCGGATGGAACCAGCCGCAGGTGTTCGCCGATCCGGGCGGACTCACCAGGATCGGCTCCTCAAACCCGACGAGGTCCCCCGCGTCGTCGTACACCACCCTGGCGACGTACATCGAGTAGTGCGCGTCCGGACGAACGCCCGCGTGCGGCACGGGGATCGCCTGAAAGATGACCCAGGTCGCGTCAGCGTTGAAGTACTGCTCCCCCGCGCGAAGGAACCGCTCACGCGAGGTCAACTGCACGTGCCGACGCAGCACGGGAGGTTCGAGCGCCCGCCACTCGATAGGGTCGCCGCTCGGCGCGCCGCCCGGCTGCGCGTGCGCGACAGAGGTCGAGAGCAAGAGCGGGACGAAAAAAGCGGCAGCGGTGCATCGCGGCATGGTCGGGTTCCAACGGGGATTTCGGTGTGAAGGCGTCGTCGGTCGCCAAGGGTAGCCGCGTACCGTCCCCCGTGCCGCCCCCTCCCGGCATCCCGATCCTCCACCGCGACGAGGGCTTCGTCATCGTCGAGAAGCCCTCCTGCCTGCTCTCCGTCCCCGGGCGCGGGCCGAGCAAGGCCGATTGCGTCGTCGCCCGCGTCGCCGCCCTCATCCCCGAGGCCACCGGCCCCATGGCCGTCCACCGCCTCGACTTCGAGACCAGCGGCCTGATGGTGGTCGCCCTCGACGCGCCGACCCACCGCACGCTCTCACGCCAGTTCGAGCAACGCACAACGGAGAAAACCTACGTCGCTCTGCTCGAAGGCGAGATCGAGGGCGACGGGGGACGCGTCGAACTCCCGATCATCGTGGACTGGCCCAACCGCCCCCGCCAGATCGTGGACTTCGAGCGAGGCAAGCCCGCGACGACGCTCTGGCGCGTGCTCGCACGCGAAGCGGGGAGAACACGGGTCGAGTTCCGCCCGCTGACCGGCCGCACGCACCAACTCCGCATACACGCCGCAACGCCGCGCGAAAGGGGCGGCATCGGCGCGCCGATCGTCGGCGACCCGCTCTACGGCACGGGAGCGCCCGCGGAGCGCATGATGCTCCACGCCGCCACGCTCGCCTTCTCGCGACCAGTCACAGGCGAGTGGCTGGCGTTTCGCAGTGTTCCCCCCTTCGACCTCCGGTCTTGAACGATAGCCCACCCTCCTCGCGGCCCACGATCCGGAAGCCCGGCCGACCTCGGCGCCACGCTGTCTTTCTTGTACACTCGCCCCGGAACTGTGGCCCATGGCCTGAGGATCGCACGAATCAGCCCCCCGGAGCAGCCCGATGGCACCGAACCACCCCACCGTCTCAAGGCGCGACTTCCTGCAGACAGCCGCCGTTCTCGGCGCGGCGGCGTTCGTGGGCCCGGGCGTCGGGCTTGCCCGGCCGGCGCGGGCCGCGAGCAAACTCCGGGTTCTCTCGATCGGCGTCATCGGCACGATCGGCGGGGCCGACCGGCACAACGTCGCGTCGCACCCGCTCGCCGAGATCGTCGGCCTGTGCGACGTGGACGCCAACGCCCTCGCCGAGGCCGCCCGCGAGCACCCGGACGCTTTCACCTGCGAGGACTACCGCGAGGCCTTCGACAAGCACGGCGACAAGTTCGACGGCGTGATCGTCGCCACGCCCGACCACTCGCACTGCGCGATCATGACGCTCGCGCTCGACCGCGGCAAGCACGTCTACGGCCAGAAGCCGCTCGTGCAGCAACTCGAAGAACTCGACCTGCTCGAACGGGCCGCCCGCGCCCGCTCCAACCTCGTCACGCAGGTCGGCGCCCAGCGGATCGAGCACCCCCCCCGCCGCGCGGCCGTGGACATCCTGCGCAGCGGCGGCCTCGGCAAGGTCATCGAAGTCCACATCACCTTCGGCAACGGCTCGCTCGCCGGCGGGCACTACTTCGCCGACGGCACGCTCGGCGAGCCGATCGACCCGCCCGCGGGCTTCAACTACGACCTCTGGCTCAACGGGGTGCAGCACGAGCCGTGCAGACCCCAGATGGTCCAGCGGCAGTGGCGGAGTTGGTGGAAGTACGGCGGCGGGCAGATCACGGACTGGGTGGTCCACCTCACCGACGTGCTGTTCTACGCGTTCCCCGAGTTGACCAGCCCCGTGCGCGTCTGCACGCGGACGCCGTCGCGCGATCTCTCACACTTCCACGCCGACCGCGTCCTCTCGACGGTCACCTACGCCGTGAAGAGCGACCGCTTCGCGAACACGACCTGCAACTTCCACTTCTACGACTCGAACATGCGGCCCGACCGCGCTCACCTCGGCATCGGCGAGGGCGAGTGGCCCAGCGGCATCGTCACCATCGTCGTCGGCGAGGGCGGCACGCTCGTCCTCGCCCCGGAGGGGCCGCTCGAAATCTGGCGCGAAGGCCGCAAGACCGACGGCATGGAGTGGCCCGGCCTGCCCACTTACGAGAAGTTCAACCACTGGCACGCCTGGGTGGACAAAGCGCTCGGCCGCGACACGCCCCACCGCTGGATGCCCTTCGACATCGGCATCCGCTGCACCGAGCCGGGAATGCTCGCCGTCAAGGCGGCCAAGTACCCGGGCCAGTCGCTCGACTGGGACCGCCGGAGCCTGTCGTTCACGAACCACGCCGACGCGAACCGCACGCTGGTGCGGCGCGAGTACCGCGCAGGGTTCGAACCAGTCCGATTCAAGTAAGACCGGCGCGACGATTGAGTGATCCACCGCCGTCAGAGAGCGGCCCGGACGGCCTCACCTCCACGCTGTCCCGCCGAGTCCCAGGTCCGCGTTCTCAGTTGCCCCCGGGTCGCAAAGGCACCTCCTGACACCCGGATCGTCCCCTGATCAGTCCTCAGGCAGCAGAGTACGCAGCGATACCGATCAAAGCACGTACTACGAGCCCCGCTCGGGCCACCCGAATAGTTTTTGACCAAGCGACCATCTGGTCATATGGTCGTCTGGTTGCACCGATTCAGGAGCAGGTGAGCATGGTGAGTCCGAGCGTCGGCTATGCGGCCTCTGCGATGGGACACCTCGCGGTCCACGGGGACGGACCAATCCGCGTGGACGCCCTGGCGCGGGCCGTGGGCGCTCCACCGGCGTATCTCGCGAAACTCGTGCACATCCTCTCCAGGAAGGGCCTGCTCGACACGGCCAAGGGCAAGGGGGGGGGCGTCCGCCTGAGCGCGGACGCGCGCACGGTCACGCTCTTCGACCTGTGCGTCGCACTGGACGACGACATCCTGCACCCGACGTGCGCCCTCGGCATAGCGGAGTGCTCCGACGAGCGCGCCTGCCCCGCGCACGCCCTGCAGGTCGCCATCCGGGACGAGCAACTGGCCTTCCTCAAGCGGACCACGATCCTGAGTGTCGGTGAGTTCAACGCGAAGCGGTCGGCCACGACGGCAGCGCCGCCCGCCACGACCGGACCTTCCACCCACGGAGCCTGACCATGAACCAGGCGACTGAAGACAGTACGAACGTGCGAGACTCCACCGGCTGCATGACCCGTCGCGAGGCGGTTCGGGCCGGCGCGCTGGTCGGCGCGGGCCTGGCCGTTGCCGGCGGGACGGCCGTGCTGGCCCGACGCGCCTCCGCGCCCGCGGACCCGGCCGGACCCGGCACGATCCGCAGCCTGCCGGTGCTGAACAACGTCCGCCCCCGCATTGACGAGGACGTGCTGCTGCGCATGCAGCGAGAACTCGTGAAGGCGATGGCCAAGCCGGTGGAGCAGCGGCGCTGGATCATGGTGATCGACACCCGCAAGTGCGTGGGCTGCCACGCCTGCACCATCGCCTGCATCGCCGAAAATCACCTTCCCCCGGGCGTGGTCTACCGCCCCGTGGTCACCGAGGAGTTCGGTGAGTTTCCGAACGTGCAACTTCGGTTCACCCCACGCCCGTGCATGCAGTGCGACAGCCCGCCCTGCGTGCCGGTCTGCCCGGTCAACGCGACCTGGAAGCGGGTGGACGGCATCGTCGCGATCGACTACGACAAGTGCATCGGCTGCCGCTACTGCATCGCCGCGTGCCCCTACGGCGCACGCACAAGCGACTTCGGCGAGAACTACACGGACGGCGCTGCCGAGGGCTGCCCGGATGGCGATGAGTCGCCGATGTTCGGCGCGCAGACGCCGTGGGCGGACCAGCCAAGCCACGAGTACGGCAAGGCCTGGCGGCGCGAGGGGCACCAGTCGCCGACCGGGAACGCCCGCAAGTGCCACTTCTGCCTGCACCGCCTGGAGGCGGGGCAGTTGCCCCAGTGCGCGACCACCTGCATCGGACGCGCAACGTACTTCGGCGACGCCAACGACCCGGACAGCCTGGTGACGGAACTGGTGACAAAGCACAACGTGCAGACGCTCCTGCCCCACAAGGGCACGAAGCCACGCGTGTTCTACATCGTGTGACGATCGGAGAACAGCCATGACGACGCTCTCGACAAGTCAGGCGACGCACGCCGCGATGTCCGCGCCGGCCGCGCACGGGAGGCGGATCTGGACGGTCGCCCTGTGGCTGCTCTGGATCGTCTGCCTCGGGCTTGGCGCAATCGGCATGTACCAGCGCATCGCGCACGGGCACCTGCCCGCCGGGTACGGCTCGTACGTGCCGTGGGGGCTGTGGATCGCCATCTACTTCCACGGCGTCGGCATCGCGGGCGGGGCGTTCGCGGTGGCCGCGGCGGGGTTCATCCTCGGTCTGCCCGGGTTCCGGCACCCGGCCGCGCTGCGTGCGGCGATCGTGCTCGCGTTCGCGGCGGTGGTTCCGGCGTTCATGGCGGTCTGGCTCGATCTCGGGCACATGGAGCGAGCGTCCCGCATCCTGACCTCGCCCGCGTTCACGAGCATGATGGCCTTCAACGCATGGATGTACAACGCGTTCCTGGCCGTCGCCGCGGTCTGCTGGTTCATCAGTTACCGGCGCGACACGGGCTGGCTCAAGCCCCTCCTCTGCCTCGGTGTGCTCCTCGCACTCATGTTCCCGAGCCAGAGCGGCGCGTTCTTCGGCGTCGTGGACGCCAAGCCATACTGGCACAGCCCGCTCCTGCCCATCATGTTCCTCGCGTCAGCGATCACCGCCGGCGCAGCCATGCTCCTCCTCATCCGCGGCATCATCGGCGTGGATAGCCCCGCGGGGTACGGCGATGCCGATCCGGCGATCTTCACGGCGGCGATGGCCCGCTTGCGGTCGATCGTCCTCGTGGGGCTCGTGGCGTACTTCCTCCTCGAGTTCGCCGAGTTCTCGATCGTCCTCTGGAACACGCAGACGCACGCGCCCGCGCTCGACCTCGTTCTCTTCGGGCCGTACTGGTGGGTCTTCTGGATCGTGCACCTCGGCATCGGCGGCATCCTCCCCTTCGCGTTGCTGCTCACCCGCCGGCCCGGCGCCTGGATCTTCGCCGGACTGCTCGTCGCCATCGCCTTCATCAGCGCACGCCTGAACGTGCTCGTGCCGGGACAAGCCATCGGCGAGATCCGCGGCCTGCAGGACGCCTTCCATCACCCGAGGTTGAACTACACCTACCACGCCACCGCCATGGAGTACCTCGTCGGCCTGTTCCTGATCGCGGTCGGCATGGCCGTCTACTTCGTCGGTCGTCGCATCAGCAAAGCGCTCGCGGCCGGAGCCGCGTGAGAAAGGCGAGCGTCATGGACACGCACAACTCCTCTCTTCAGTCCCGTCGGCAGTTCCTCGCTGGCGGCGCGCTGCTCGGCGGCGGCATCCTGCCCGCAGTCGCCCACGCGCAGGACAGCCCGCGCGACGGCGCGGCCATCATGAACAGCAAACGCCCCGACGCGAAATACGAGCTGCCCCTCGCCGACCACCACATCCTCTCCGCCTGCCTCCAGTGCAACACCGGCTGCGGCATCCGCTGCAAACTCCAGGACGGCGTCATCACCAAGATCGACGGCAACCCCTACAGCCCTTGGACGCTCCACCCGCATCTCCCCTACGCGACCCGCGCGGACGACGCCGCGCCGGTCGATGGTGGCCTGTGCCCCAAGGGACAGGCAGGACTCCAGACCGCGTACGACCCGTACCGGCTGCGGAAGGTGCTCAAGCGCGCCGGGAAGCGCGGTGAGAACAAGTGGATCACCATCCCCTTCGAGCAGGCGATCCGCGAGGTCTGCGAGGGCGGCCGGCTCTTCGCCAACCTGCCCGGCGAGGAGCGGCGCGAAGTCGAGGGTCTGCGCTCGCTGATGGCGCTCACCGATCCGGCCGTCGCCGCCGCGATGGAGAAGGACGTGAAGGCGATCTGGGCCGAGAAAGACCGCGGGAAGAAGGCCGCGCTCGTCGAGGACTTCAAGCGCACCCACGCCGAGCATCTGCACCTCCTGATCGACCCCGACCACCCCGACCTCGGCCCAAAGAACAACCAGATCGTGCTGAACTGGGGGCGCGTCAAGGGCGGGCGCGGCGAGTTCTACAAGAGGTTCGCGAGCGCGCTCGGCTCCACCAACGCGCACGGACACACCACCGTCTGCCAGGGATCGCTCTACTTCACCTGCAAGGCGATCAGCGAGCAGTACGCAGACGGCAAGTTCGCCGGCGGCAAAAAGTTCTACTGGCAGGCCGACGCCGAAAACAGCCGGTTCATCCTCTTCGTGGGCGCGAACCTCTTCGAGGCGAACTACGGCCCGCCCAACCGCACCGTGCGGCTGACCGGAAACCTGGTGAGCGGCGCCACAAGGATCGCCGTCGCCGACCCTCGCTTCAGCAAACTCGCGAGCAAGGCGTGGAAATGGCTGCCCCTCAAGCCCGGCTCGGACATCCCGCTCGCCATGGCGATGATCCGATGGTTCTTCGAGAACGAGGCCTACAACGCCCCGTTCCTCGGCGCGGCCAACAAAGCAGCCGCCAACGCGAGGGGCGAGACGAGTTGGACGAACTCGACGTGGCTGGTCGCGGTGCACGACGGCGCGCCGACGCGCTTCGTCCGCGCGAAGGACCTGGGACTCGCCGAAGGCCACGAACTCGTGGCGATGGTGGGCGGCGTCCCCACCGCCGTCGATCCCAGCAGCACAAGCGTCCCGGTCGAGGGCGACCTCTTCGTGGACACGACGCTCCCCGACGGCACGCCGGTCAAGAGCGGGCTGCAGATCCTCAAAGAGTCGGCAATGCAGCACGAGATCGCCGAGTGGTGCGCGATGGCGGACTGCCCCGTGGACGACGTAACCGCCGTGGCGCGCGAACTCGCCCGCTGGGGCAGCGCGGCGGCCGTAGACATCCACCGCGGACCGGCTCAGCACACCAACGGCTTCTACGCCGTGCTCGCCTGGATGTCCCTGAACATGCTGCTCGGGAACTTCGACCACGCGGGCGGGATGATCGCCGCGGCCACCTGGGACACGATGGGCAAGGGCGGGCTGTTCAGCCTCAGCAAGCACCCCGGAGCGATCAAGCCCTTCGGCATCTCCAGCATCCGCCACGACGTTGACTACGAGAAGACCACCCTCTTCGCAGGCTATCCCTCCAAGCGCAACTGGTACCCGCTCGCCAGCGACATGTACCAGGAAGTCATCCCCTCGATCGGGGACGCCTATCCGTACCCGGTCAAGGCCCTCATCCAGTACATGGCCACGCCGACCTACGCCCTCCCCGCCGGCCACACGAATGCCGAGATCCTGCGTGACCTCGACCGCCTCCCGCTCTTCATCAGCAACGACATCATCATCGGCACCACCTCCATGTACGCCGACTACATCTTCCCCGACCTCTCGTTCCTCGAACGCTGGGAGTTCCAGGGTTCGCACCCGAACATCCCCGCGAAGGTCCAGCCGGTGCGGCAGCCCGCGATCGCGCCGATCCCTGAGGAGTGCGAGGTCTACGGCCGACGCATGCCCCTCTCCTTCGAGGCCATGATGCTCGGTATCGCCGAACGCCTCGGGCTACCTGGCTTCGGCGCCAACGGCCTCGGCGATGGCCTCGACCTCGTCCATCCCGACGACTACTACCTGCGCGCCGTCGCCAATCTCGCGTTCGGCGAGAAGTCCGACGGCTCGCAGGCCGTTCCCGACGCCGATGCCCGCGAAATCGAGATCTTCCATCGAGCACGCCGGCACCTTCCGAAGAGCGTCTTCGACGCGCACCGCTGGAAAGCGATCGTCGGCGATGCGATGTGGGCCAAGGTCGTCTACGTGCTCAACCGCGGCGGGCGCTTCCAGGATCACGACACCTGCTACAAGGGGCGGATGGTCGCGAATACCTACGGCGCGCTCCTCAACCTCTACCAGGAGAAGACCGCGGGCACGATCCACGCCGGCACAGGACGCCCGTACGCCGGATACGCGACCCACGTGCCGATTCAGGACTTCGCCGGCCGCGAGCCGGACGCCCTGCGCCAGGGACACGACCTCGCGCTCATCACGCACCGAACGATCAGCCAGACCAAGAGCCGCACCATCACGAACCCGTGGCTCACCCCGCTGATGCCCGAGAACGGCATCCTCATCAACCCGCGCGACGCGTCGCGCCTCGGCCTCAGCCAGGGCCAACTCGTGAAGGTGACGAGCGCGACGAACACCAAGGGCGAGTGGCCGCTGACTGCGGACCAGAACAAGCCCATGGTCGGCAAGGTGATGCTGACGCAGACCATGCGGCCCGGCGTCGTCAGTTTCGCCCTCGGATTCGGCCACTGGGCGACCGGTGCGGCCGATATCACCATCGACGGGCATCTCATCAAGGGCGAGAAGCGCCGTCAGGCCGGCGTCCACGCCAACGCCGCGATGTGGACAGACCCGCTCGTGCCGAACACCTGCATGTTCGACCCGATCGGCGGCAGCGTCTCGTTCTACGACACCCACGTCACCCTGCGACCGGTCGAGGTATAGACCGAACTCGCAACCCCTAACCGTCCCAGCGAATGACCCCACGGGGATTCGAACCCCGGTTTCCAGGATGAGAACCTGGCGTCCTGGACCAGGCTAGACGATGGGGCCAACAGACTCGCGGCAGCATAGGCCCGGGCAGGGAGGCGTCAAGGAGCGGTGACCCGCGGGCACGCCGGGGGAGGAGCCGTCGCCCTGGGTTCGAGGCCTGCCAGTCAGACCGTGGCAACGGCCGAGACAGCCGCCGTCGCACGACGCATCTGCGACAGCGCGAAGACCGCGGCCTCCGCGGCGGTGCGGCCGACAACTGCGCCAGCCGCCTGGCCCGCACCGTCCTGCCACTCGGCCCGGTAGCAGTCGAACAACTGCACGTGCCGGACCTTCACCGGAAATCCGGCGGCGGCGAACTCCTGCTCGACCCTGGCGAGCGACGGGAAAGGCCGCCCATCGTCGTGGCGTTCGCAGTCCCGCGTATCGAGGGGCGACCAGCCGGTCGCGTACAACTCGTCGATTGCGAAGTCGAGACCCATACCCGGACCTCCTTGGCTCGTCGAGGGCGGGCACTGCCCCGGTCGAACGGACACGCCCTGCCCTTGAGATCGGCTGACCGGCCGGGGGCGGACCAGCCCAAGTGTAGCGGAGGGGGGGATGCCCTGTCCAGAAGCGAGAACAGAGCCAGAACGGGAACCCCAAAGGGCCAGCGGTGGGCACGGAATGCCCCATCCGTGCCACGCCGGCTAGCCCATGATCACAAGGGCCAGCACGTCGTACAGGGCGTGGACCGCCACCACGATCCCGAAGCCCCGCAGAATGTACAGCCCCGCGAAGTACAGCCCCGCCAACAGAAAGAACACCGACTCGACCGGCGTTGCCGCGTGGTGGTAGAGCATGAACCCCACCGCCGAGATGACCGCCGCCCCGACCTTCGCCCACTGGTCCGGCAGCCTCAGCAGGTCGCCGAGCACGAAGTGGGCCGCCGCGATCAGGATCATCCGGAACAGAAGTTCTTCGTACAGCCCGGCCCCGATCGAGAGCGTGAGCCGGGCCTGCCACGACCGCTCGCGCAGTTCCGCCGCGGCCGTGGCGGCTTCGGGCTGAAGGGCCGGCCCCGCCGTCATCAGCAGCGCGAACAGGAACAGCGGCACCGTCCACACGCACGCCTCCATCGCCATGAACGCCAGGTACGGCCCGCGGACGCGCCAGCGGTCTCGCAGCAGCACGTGCCAGATCAGCAGCACCACCACGAGCAGCCCAGCCGGCAAGTGCAGGCCGACCACCCCGAACGACTCGAACACGCGCGCGAGAATGCCCCGTGCCGCGATCGTCTCGCCGGGCAGGTACGCGATCGCCCCGATCTCATAGAGCAGAATCAGAGGGGCCAGGAAGGCGAGAACGTGCAACGGACGCGCCGACGCCGCCGCGTAGGTCTGCGCCCCGGAGTGCCCGCGCCGAGGACGGCGTCCAGTCGCGGCAGCCGATGCGCTCTCGCTCCGAGTGGGCCGGCTCATAGGGGCAAGGTAGCGAGGATTCGGAACGGCGGGGCAGGAATCGCGGGTTCGGGACGAACAGCGACCACGTTCGCTGAGGAACGAGCCGAGCGCGCTCGAAGAAGTTGTGGGGTCGTGTCAGGCCCCGGCGGTCTGCTTCGCCTTGAGGCGAGCACAGAGCCTGCTCTTGCGGCGGGCGGCTTGGTTCTTGTGGATCACGCCCTTCTGGGCCGTGCGGTCGATCACCGAGGAGCACTCGCGGTAGGCCGCCGCCGCGTCATTGGCGGTCCCCTGCGTCAGGGCGTCCTGGAACTTCTTGATGGCCGCCCGCATCGTGCGCAGCCGCCAACGGTTGCGGGCGCGGCGCTTGGCGTTCTGACGAATGCGTTTGCGTGCGGAGTTTGAGTGCGCCATCGGGTTCCTCTGTGAGCCTCTCGGGTTGCGGGGTCTGCCCCGCCGGGACCTCAATCGTGGCAGGCTGGGACCGGAAATCAAGCCCCGGCGACGAGGGTAGGCTTGCCGGGACGGCGGGGAGGGATTAGGCTTCCGGGTGCGGGCCGCGAGGCTCGCTCGGGCGGGCGTAGCTCAATTGGATAGAGCACCTGACTACGGATCAGGAGGTTAGGGGTTCGAGTCCCTTCGCCCGTGTGTCGCGGCAGCCCCGCCCATAAGGCGGGGTTGTGCTTTTTTGACCCCGCCGTACAGGGGTCGGGACACCTAGGCCCGCCCAGGTGTTGGGATCGTGATCGGACATGCATCCCCGTCGCGGCTGGGTCGATATAGTCCACTGATGCCGGCGAGGTTTGCCATCCTTGTGCTCGTGGTTGGCGTCTTCCTGCAGCCGCTCCTCGCGGGCATCCACGGGACCGACGACTGCTGCGCCATCCCGGACACACCCGCCCCCGTGTTCGCCCCCGAGGGCGACGACCACGAGTGCTCCTGCTGCGAGGCGACCGAGGCGGCCGGAGAGAACCACCCGTCCGACCGCGATCGCAGCGACCATCGTCCGCGCGGGTGCGACTGCCCCAAGTCGTGCTGCACGAACATCGTCAAGGCTCCGCTCGGCGTCACCCCTGCAAGCACGGGCGCCGAATGGCGGGACTCGGCTGAGAACTTGTTCGACGATGCGCCGGGCATTGCCGGCGACGCGTGGACGTCGCGCCTGAAGCGTCCTCCCAGAGCCTTCGCCGCCGTGTAATGCGGACGGTGCGCGCCGATCGTGCGCGCGGGCGAACACAGGCTCTGGAGCAACACCAATGACGGCTGGAATAATCGAGGGCGATCGGCCCGGCGCGGACGTGCCGCGGCGGTCGAAGGTGGCGGTGATCGTGCCGCTGACCGTGATCTCGCTGACCGTGCTGGTCGTTGCGTGGAGCGCGTGGCCGACTCTCAGTCCGGTCCGTACCGTCCAGGTCACGCAAGCCATCTTCGACCGCACCGACGAGCCTCGCGATGCCGTCGTGACCGGCGACCGCCACGCGGGCGCGGGGCGCGTCGGCACCGCCGTTCAGGCCCCGGGCTGGCTCGAAGCGGAACCGTACTACGTCGCGGCCGCCGCCCTCGCGGACGGCGTGGTCGAGCACATCGACGCGCTCGAAGGCGACCGCGTGACGGCCGGGCAGGTCATCGCAAGGCTCGTCTCGATCGACGCGGAACTGAAACTCAGCAGCGCGGAGGCGGAGTTGTCCGTCGCGCAGGCCGAACTCGCGCTCGCCGAGGCCGAACTTCGAGCGGCTGAGACGGACTGGAACGAGCCGGTCGAGCGTGAGAGAGCCGTCGAGGCCGGGCGGGCCGCGTTGGCCGAGAGCGAGGCGGAAGTCGCACAGTTGCCCTCAATGATCGCCGCGGCCCGCGCGACGCTCGTGCAGTACGAGGAGGAACTCTCACGTGCGGAGCGCTCGCGGGCCGGCCAGGCGGCTACCGAACTCGAAGTGATCGTCGCACGCCAGCGCGTCGAAGCCCAGCGAGCGACGGTGGAGTCGCTCGAAGCCATGCGACCGCTGCTCGCCGCCCGGAGCGAACGCCTGCGGGCCGATCTGCGTGCGGCCGAGCGCAACCTCGCCCTGCGCATCGACGAACGCCGACGGCTCGACTCGGCCCGGGCAGCGCTGGACAAGGCACACGCGGCAGTCCTTCGGGCACGCGCCGCCCGCGACGAGGCCGCCCTCGAACTCGACCGCATGGTCATCCGCGCCCCCATCGACGGCTATGTGCAGCGCCGGCTCAAGGCGCCCGGCGACAAGGTCGTCCGCATGATGGACGACATGCACTCCGGCCACGTCGCCCTGCTCTACGACCCCGAGCGCCTGCAGGTCCGCGTGGACGTGCCCCTGGCCGACGCCTCGCACCTGTTCGTGGGGCAGCGGTGCGAGGTCGTCGTCGAGGTGCTGCCCGACCGCGTCTTCGAGGGCGAGGTGCTCCGCATCACCCACGAGGCCGATCTGCAGAAGAACACCCTCCAGGCGAAGGTGCGTGTGGTCGAACCATCCCCTTTGCTTCGTCCCGAGATGCTCACGCGCGTCCGCTTCCTTCCACGCGGGGAATCGGCGCAGCAGGGCGCCGCAACCCCGGCGAGCGGCCCGGTTCGCGTGCGCGTGCCCAGCGACACCCTGCACGCCCACCACGAGGGAGTGCAGGTGTGGACGGTGACGAGCAGGCGCGGCGACCGGGGCGTCGCACGCGCTGTTCATGTGCAGAGAGAAAGTGATTCGGCGGGATGGGCTGTCGTGAGCGGTCCGGTCCAGCCGGGTGCGCTGATCGTCGTAGATGCAGACGGTTTGCGCGAGGGCCAGCGGGTGCGCTTCGCTTCGCGTGGCGGGGAGGGAACACGATGACCATGATCGAATGCAGAGCCTTGACCCGCGAGTACCGCAAGGGAGACAACGTCATCCGTCCGCTCGACGGCCTGGACCTCGACGTCGAAGCCGGCGAGTTCCTCGCCCTCATGGGCCCCAGCGGCAGCGGCAAGACGACGCTCCTCAACCTCATCGCCGGCATCGACAGCCCGACCCGCGGCACACTCCGCATCGGCGGCACGGACCTCGCCAGTCTCAGCAGAAACGCACTCGCCGCATGGCGATCAGAGAACGTCGGCTATGTCTTCCAACTCTACAACCTCGTCCCCGTCCTCACGGCCTACGAGAACGTTGAACTCCCTCTGCTGCTTCACCCCCTGAGCCGGCGCGATCGCCACGCACGAATCATGGCCGCGCTCGAGCGCGTGGGCGTCGCGGACCGACTCGACCACTTCCCCCGGCAACTCTCCGGCGGGCAGGAGCAGCGCGTCGCCATCGCGCGGGCCATCGTCACAAACCCCGCCATCATCGTCGCCGACGAGCCGACCGGCGACCTCGACAAGTCCGCCGCCGCCGCTGTCATGGCACTGCTCGGCGAACTCAACCAGGAACTCGGCAAGACCATCATCATGGTCACCCACGACCCGAAGACAGCCGAGCACGCCACGAGAACCCTGCACCTCGAAAAGGGCAGGCTCATCGAGAGCGGCGTCGCCGTCGGGATCGGAGGAGCAGCATGAGCATCCTGCGCTGCGCGCCCTACGTGCTCAAGCAGGTGGCCCGCCACCGCGTGCGCACCGCGCTCACCATCGCCGGCATCGCCATCGCCATGTTCCTCTTCACCGCGGTGCAGACCATGGACCGCGGCGTCACCGCCGCCACCCGCGCCACCGCCGGCGACACCACCCTCGTCGTCTACCGCGAGGACCGCTACTGCCCCGCAACCAGCGAACTCCCCCAGGACTACCTCTCCCGCATCGAGCGCATCGACGGCGTTGTCTCCGCGATCCCCATGAAGATCGTCGTCTCCAACTGCCGCACCAGCCTCGACGTCGTGACCTACCGCGGCGTGCCCAAGGAGCAGTTCCTCGCCGATCGCGCCGACAAACTCACCATCGTCTCCGGCTCGGCCGAGGACTGGATGCGCCGCACCGACGCCGCGCTCGTCGGCGAGACCCTCGCGAGCCGGCGCGGCCTGCGCCCGGGCGTCACCTTCGACGCCGCCGGCATCACTGCCTACGTCGCCGGCGTCATCCGCACCGACGACCCCCAGGACTGGAACGTCGCCTACACCTCCCTCGAGTTCGTGCAACTGGCCCAGCGAAACCGCCTCGGCATCGTCACCCAGTTCAACGTCAAAGTCGCCGACCCCGCGATGCTCGAACGCGTCGCCAAGGACATCGACGAGACATTCGCCCACGCCCAGGAACCGACCACGACCTTCACCGAGAAGGCCTTCATCGGACGAATCGCCGACGACATCATCGAGATCGTCGGCTTCGCACGCTGGCTCGGCCTCGGCTGCCTCGTCGCCGTCCTCGCCCTCGTCGGCAACTCCATCGTCCTCGGCGTCCAGAGCCGAGTCTCCGAGCACGCCGTTCTCCAGACGCTCGGCTTCACCGGGCGGCTCGTCGCCGCGCTCATCGTCGCCGAGGGCGTCATCCTCGCCCTCGTCGGCGGCCTCGTCGGCGCGGGCGCGGCCGTCGCCGTCGCAGGCTTCAAGAGTTTCGCCCTCTCCGTCGAGGGCGCAACCATACCCATCGTCGCCGACGGCGCACTCCTTCTCACGGGCATGGTCGTCTGCGGCGTGATCGGCGTTGTGGCAGGACTCGTCCCCGCTTGGCAGGCGTCGAACCGCGAGATCGCCGAGTGCTTCCGCGCCGCCTGACAAGACCAACCATGAGACAACTCCCCTTCCATTACGCCCTGCGAAACCTCGGGCGAAGCCGCCTGCGCCTCGCCGCGACCCTCATCGGCTCCACGCTCGTCGTGCTCCTCGCCCTCGCCTCCGGCGGCTTCGTGCGCGGCATGGCCGCCACCCTCACCCAGCGCGCCGCCCTGCACGAGAACGTCATGATCGTCGGCATCGGCAGCGAGGAGGGCGTCGAACGCTCCCAGATCGACGCCGGCATCGAGGGCATCGCCGCCGCCAGCATCGCCGGCCTGAGGGAGAGCGCGGGCGTCATCTACGCCTCACCCGAAATCCACGCTGCCCTTCCCGTGCGAGAGTCGGCAACCAGCGACCGCGACCTGCCCGCCGTGATGCGCGGTGTGCGGCCCGTCGCACTCCTCGTCCACCCCGAGGTCGAGATCGTCGAGGGACGCGCCCCGCGCAGCGGCCGCGACGAACTCATGGTCGGCGCACTCGCCGCCACCCGACTCGGCGTGCCCGACTCGCGCCTCGCCGTCGGGCAGACCCTCCACTTCAGCAATCGGGACTGGACGATCGTGGGCCGCTTCACCGCGCCCAACACCGTGATGGACGCCGAGATCTGGCTGCCCCTGATCGACCTCCAGGTGGCCATCAACCGGCCCGCATCGCTCTCGTGCGTGATCGTCACGCTCGACTCGGCTCGCTTCGCCGACGTGGACCTCTTCGTCAAGAGCCGCCTCGACCTCGAAATCACCGCCATCCGCGAACGCGACTACTACGCCTCCATTGCCGCTTTTTACGCCCCTATCCGGGCCATGGTCCTCGTGACGGCCGCGCTCATCGCCTCCGGCGGCATCCTTGGCGGCCTCAACACCATGTACGCCGCGTTCACCGCCCGCGTGCGCGAGGTCGGCATGCTCCAGGCCCTCGGCTTCACACGCGCCGCCATCGTCCTCAGCCTGACCGAGGAATCCACCTTCGCCGGCGCCTGCGGCGCGCTCGCGGGCGCGGCCCTCGGCCTGCTCCTGCTCGACGGCCTCGCCGTCCGCTTCTCCATGGGCGCGTTCACGCTCACGCTCGACGCGCCCGTCGTGCTGGCGGGCGTGCTGTGCGGACTTGTCGTCGGTCTGGTGGGCGCCATCCCGCCCGCTGTTCGTTGTCTCCGTCTCTCCATCCCCGAGGCCCTCAAGGCCCACTGAACCGGCGTCCGAGCGCCGAGGAGTTTCCGCATGCGACAGTTCACCGCTCTCACGATCATCGCGCTCCTGGCCGGCTCGCTCGCAGGCTGCGGCAAGTCCGGCACGTCCTCGACCGGCACGCAGGCACCGAGCACACCGCCGACCTGGCTGCTCACCGCCCAGCCGGCCGATGCGCTCTCCGTCTCGGACGCCAAGAAGCAGGCCGCCGAGGGCCAGACCATCGTCGTCCGCGGACGGATCGGCGGGCGAAAGTCCCCGATCTCCGCCGACAGCCCCGTCTTCGTCATCGTCGATCTCTCGCTCCCCCACTGCGGCGAGGACCCCGACGACAAGTGCCCCACGCCCTGGGACTACTGCTGCGAGCCGAAGAGCGACCTGGCCGCGCAAAGCGCGACCGTCCAGATCGTCGATGCCGGAGGCAACACGGTCCCCGCGATCGGCGGCTCGCTCAAGCCCCTTGACGAAGTGATCGTCGTCGGCGCGGTCGGCGCGCGCCCGACCGAGGGCGTCCTCACCATCCGCGCCACCGGCGTCTACCGCGTCGGCGGGTGAACGCACGCGCGATCGGCGTCAGTCCGTTGCGGGATCGGGCTGGTCGAGCACCTTGCGCGTCCGCGCCTCGCGGTACGCCGCCAGCGCGTCGCGGTACTCCGGTCGCTTCGTGCCCAGAATCGCCGCCGCGAGCAGCGCGGCGTTGATCGCGCCGGCCTTGCCGATCGCCAGCGTCCCCACCGGCACGCCAGCCGGCATCTGCACGATCGACAGCAGCGAGTCGACGCCGTTGAGCGCCTTGGACTCGACCGGCACGCCCAATACCGGCAACGTCGTCTTCGCCGCGCACATGCCCGGAAGGTGCGCCGCCCCCCCCGCGCCCGCGATGATGACCTCCAACCCGCGCCCCTCCGCCGACGAGGCGTACTCGAACAACAGGTCCGGCGTCCTGTGCGCGCTCACCACCCGGCTCTCGTGCGGGATGCCCAGTTCCGCGAGCGTCTCCGCCGCGTGGCGCATCGTCTCCCAGTCGGACTTCGACCCCATGATGATGCCGACCAGCGGGTTCATCGCACGACATCATAGGAACACGATCCGCCGGACGGCCCCACGCCGGATCATGGCAGCCGCTCTTCCCACTCCGGCGGCAGTTCCCCGTATCCCTTCGCCGAGCCGTCGAAACGCACCGCCTGCACGACGCGCCCAGAAGCGTGGAACCACCCCACGCGGTACTCGACGTGCTCGCTCTGGCGGAAGTCGATCACGCTCGCCGTCCGATCCGAGGGCGGGGCATCCGTGATGTTGTACCCCAGGTCCGAGTCCAGCAGCAGCACGGCGCGATCCGGGAACGCCACGTAATCAAACCGCACGTGCGCCCGGCCGTCCGCAAGGTCGTAGTCCGTCGTGTCGCCCATGTCCGCGCCCGCGTGGCCGGTGCCGTTCATCGCGTACGTCCGCGTCATCACAAGCCCGAACGCGCGGTCGATCGTCGGGCATACGAGCACGGACTTCGGCCGGTACAACTCTCCCGCCGTCTCTCCCGCCATTCCCGCGTACGTCTGCACCACCAGCGCCCAGTTCGGCGGCTTGCCCCACGGCTGCCCGATCGCAGGCCCGTACCCCTCGTGCTCGTCGGCGTAGATGCGGCAGGCGAGGAACATCTGCCGAAGGTTCGACAGGCACGCCGCCCCGCGCCCCGCCTCGCGCGCCCCCGCCAGCGCGGGCAACAGCAGCCCGATCAGCAAGGCGACAACAGCGATCACCACCAGCAGTTCGACGAGAGTGAAAGCACGCCGCACCGGCGACAATGGCCAGTGGACAGTGGACAATGGAAAGCGGCGGCTATACGGACGGCGTCCAGCGGCCCCTCGGGATCTCCACGTTCCACTTTCCACTGTCCACTGTCGCGGAGCGGGCATGGGAGATTGTGGGCCTGTCGTGGCCCCACGGCTACCGTCACACGCCGAATGTCCACTCACCATTGTCCACTGTCCACTGTCGCCAGGAGGCCACGCATGACTCGCCCCACGCTCGCCCTGCTCTCCATCGCCCTCGCGTGGCCCGCCGCCGGGCAGGGAACCGGGCCGGGAGTCCCCGAGTTCGGCGTGCGCGAGGGGTACGTCGTCGAGGTCGCGGTGCCATCATTGCCCGGGGCGAGGTTCCTCGCCTTCGACGAGCGTGGCACGCTCTATGTCTCCCTCCCCGGACCGGGCCTCGTGCGGACCTTCCACGACCCCGACGGCGACGGCCTCTACGAGCCGCTCGGTACCTTTGTGCAGGGCAAGCGATCGGTCCACGGCCTCTGCTTCGCCGACGGCTGGATGTGGTTCAGCACCGAGTCCTCCATCCACAAGGGACGCGACACCAACGGCGACGGCGTGGCCGACGAGGTCATCGACGTGCTGACCGAGCGCGACCTGCCCACGCGGGGAGGGCACTGGTGGCGGTCCCTGCTCGTCACCGGCGACCACATCTACACCTCGATCGGTGACACCGGCAACATCACCGACGAACGCGACACCGACCGCCAGAAGATCTGGCGATACAACCTCGACGGCTCCGGCAAGACCCTCTTCGCCGAGGGCCTCCGAAACACCGAGAAACTCCGCATCAGACCCGGCGACGACCCAGCCGACGAACGCCTCTGGGGATTCGACCACGGCTCCGACTGGTTCGGGCAGCCCATCGGCGACCGCCGCGACAACCAGCCCATCACCGACCTCAACCCCCCCGACGAACTCAACCTCTACGTCAAGGGCGGCTTCTACGGCCATCCCTTCGTCACCGGCCTGCGCGTGCCGCGCTACGAGTACCTCGACCGCTCCGACATCCACGACCTCGCCGGGCGAACCACCCCCCCCGAGTGGTGCGTCGGCGCGCACTGGGCCACCAACGGCTTCGCCTTCGTCGATCCCGCCCGCAACCGCGGCGCCTTCCCCCCCGACCACAACGGCGACATCATCATCGCCTGCCACGGGTCGTGGAACAGTTCCGTCCCCGTCGGCTACTGCGTCGCCCGCGTCATCTTCGACGACGATCCCCTCGGCGGCGGCCGCCCCGTCGGCATGGTCAAGGTCGTCTCCACCCTCAGCCGCGACGGCCGCCAGGTGCTCGCCCGCCCCGCCGACGTCGAGCAAGGCCCCGACGGCGCGCTCTACTTCTCCACCAGCGGACGCGAGGGCGCGGTCTACCGCCTGCGCTACGTCGGTAACGCTGAGTAGCGGTCCGCGGCGAGGCGCCCTCACCCGATCGACGCCGCCCGCGCCCGCAGCCCGTCGATCATCCCTCGCACTTCCTCCGCCATCCGCGTGTTCGGGAACTCGTTGATGATCCGCTCGCCGACCCGCGCGGCCTGCCCCCAACGCCTGTCCCGCACCGCCAGTTTGAACTCCACGCCCAGGTTCTCGCGCGCCTTGCCGATCACGCCGCGCGCCACCTCGCGGAACGGCTCCGCTTCCCCCTCGGTCAGGTAGCCGTCCAGTTCCTTCAGCATTGTCATCGCGTCCTCGATGCGGCTCTCCTGCGCCGCCAGCAGGAACCGGCGCTCCAGGTCTTCCTTGTACCGCTCGTGCGCATCGTCCACACGCTTGCGCAGCCCCTGCACACGGTGCGAGTCGGGGTACAGCCGCGACAGCCTCCCCGCCTCCGCCCGCGCGTCCTCCCAGCGCCGCTGGATGATCAGCCCGTCCAACTGCGCGATCGCCGCCGAGATCTGCCGCTCGTACGCGTCGCGCCGCCCCGCCTCGACCCGCGCGCGGAACTCCTCCGCGTCCGTCCGGTACCCGAAGCGGTCCGCCAACTCGCGCACCAGCACCAGCGCGGCCTCCCACTCGCCGGACGCGATGTCCTCCTCGATCGCACGCCGCAGCAACTCCCGCTCGCGCCCCCGGTTCAGCACCCGCCGCGCGTCGTCGGACAGGGCCTGCAACTCCGCCAGCCGCTCCACCGCGTCACGGAACTCCGCCGCGGCCCGCCCGACGTCCCCGCCCCCACTGCCGCCGCCGCCCCCTCGCACCGCCGCGAACGTGACCGGCGCGACCGCCAGCACCAGCACCAGCCCGAGCACGCCCATCGCTGTGAGCGTCGCGTCCCGATGCCACACGCCCCACAGGCACAGCCCGAGCGCAGCCAGCCCGGCCGCCCCGTAACTCCAGGCCAGCCGAACCGTCGTCTCCCGCCATGCCGATCGTGAACCCTTGTCGCTCATCCCTGATGACTCCGTGGCTCGATTGAATCCGCCTCAACTTCCCGGCGTCGGATCGCCGCAGTCCCGGCTCATCGGCACCAGGCACAGGAACCGCAGACCACCGGGCCCGCCCGCCCGGAACTGGTGCTCCTCGTTCGCCGGCACATAGATCACGTCCCCCGCCCGGATCGGGCGCTCCTTCCCCTCCAGCAGGATCGTCCCCGAACCCGACACGATGAACACCTCGTGCTCGTAGTCGTGCGAGTGCCGAGGCGTGTGACCACCGGCCTCGACCCTGAACTGCCGCAACGCGAAGTTTGGCGCCCCGTCGGCCCGGCCCACCATCACCGCCATGCTCGCCCCTTCAACCCCCGGCATGTCCACCGGGGCCAACGGGGTCTCGTCGATGTTCCGGATCAGGGGCATCTGCGGCTCCTTGCCAGACGATCGGGGAGGGAGGCTCCCCAAGTCTAACTATGATCGACGGATGCGGCCCCAGCCAGCCCCAAACATCGAGATCGTCACCCTCGGCCCGTGGGAAACCAACTGCTACGTGGTCTCCATGCCTGGGTCCGAGGAGTGCTGGATCGTCGATGCCGGCTTCAACCCCGCACCCCTCATCGACGCCGTACGCCGGCATGGCCTGCGCCCGACCACGATCCTCCTCACTCACGCCCACCTCGACCACATCGGGGGTCTTGGCGATGTGCTCCGGGCATTCCCGGGGACACCCATCTGGCTCCACACTGCGGAAGCCCGATGGCTGAACGACCCCGAACTGAACCTCTCCTCCGCCATCGGCATGCCCGTAACCGCCCCCGGCCCCGACCGAACCCTCGAAGCGGGCGAGGAACTCACCCTCGCGGGCGCCACCTGGCGCGTGCTGCACACACCCGGCCACTCCCCCGGCGGCATCACGCTCGTCCACGACGCCTCGAAAACCGCCATCGTCGGCGACACCCTCTTCGCCGGCTCCATCGGACGCAGCGACTTCCCGACCTCCGACCCCGAAGCCCTCGTGCGCTCCATCCGCGAAACGCTCTACGCGCTCCCCGACGACACCCGCGTCCTGCCCGGCCACGGCCCCGCCACCACCATCGGCCGCGAGAAGCGCACCAACCCCTTCGTCCGCGCATGAATGCGATCAGCCCCGCCGCGCGACGGCGACCACGCTCTCGATGATCTCGCGCGAGTTCGCGCACCGAGGGCACTTGTGCTGACCGCCCAGTTTGCCGCGCGATTCGAGCCAGCGGTGGAATGCCCCCGGTGGCAGCGGCGTGACGACCGGCGGTGCCATGCCGAGGTCGCCGGTACGCTTCGTCGTGTAGTCCACGTTCTGCGACTTGAGTGCTCGGTCGAACGCCTCGACGAACCCTGCCGGCGCCTCGCCCGCGATCTCCACCGCCAGTTCCAGCCCCGGCCGCCGCCCCTCACCCGGATACACCGGCGCGGCCGTGAACTCCCCCACGGTCACGCCCGTCTCTCGCGCCGCCGCGGCCACGGCGTTCTCGACGTGCTCGACGATGATGTTCTCCCCGAACGCGTTGATGAAGTGACGGTGGCGACCGACGATGCGCAGACGGCATGGACCGTTGGGCGCGTCGCCGGCGCGGGCTTGGCTTGCCCGCGGTACGGAATCAAACTCCACCACGTCCCCCAGCACGTACCGCCACAGCCCCGCGCACGTCGTCAGCACAACCACGTACCTCACCCCCGGCTCCACCTCGTCACAAGCGAACGCTCGCGGCGAGGCCGAGTCGATCTCCTCCAGCGGCACGAACTCGAAGAAGTTCCCGTGGTCCGCGCACAGCCGCAGCGAGGGCTGCGAAACACCCTCCCGGTTCGGCTCGTCCTGGATCGCCACGAACGCCTCGCTCGCCGGGTACAACTCGACCCGGTGCGGGATGTCCACGCCCTCATCCCCCGACCAGAAACGGCGCACGCGAGGATCGAACGGCGCGTACTTCACGCCCCCATGCACGAACACCCGCAGGTTCGGCCACAGGTCGCGGATGCACGACGCGGCCCGACCCCGCTCGCGCGCGATCTCGAGCATACGTCCGAACAGCACCATCGCCCACGACGGCATCCCGCTGATGAACCGCACGTCGTGATCGACGCACAGCCGCGCCATCGCGTCGATCTTCGCCGGCCAGTCGCTCATCAGCGCGACCTCACGCCCCGGCAGGTAGACCTCGCTCAGCGGCCAGCGGATCAGCCCCGTCACCAGCCCCGACAGGTCGCCCGTCCGCACGCCGTGCTCGTTCGTCTCGACGCTCGTGGACCCGCCGATGAACAGGCACCGCCCCCCCATCACGTCCGGCAGCGAGATCCCGAACCGCACCGCGTGCGCGAAGATGTCCAGGCTCGCCCGGTAGTTCGACCGCATCATCTCCCGCGAGACGGGGATGAACTTGTCCCCCGCCGTCGTGCCGCTCGTCTGCGCAAAATCCCGCACCAGCCCCGGCCAGAGCACGTCCGGCTGGCCTCCCTCACGCATCCGCGCGATCGGCTCGCGGAAGGCGTACCAGTCCGCGATCGGCGCCGCCGCCCGGTACCCCGCCAGCATCTCCTCATCCGACAGAGACGCCAGCCGCGCGAAGCCGTGCGCCCGTCCGAACTCGCACCCCGCGGCACGCCGCAGCAACCCGCGCAACTGCGCCCGCTGCACCCGTGCCGTGTGCTCGGCCCACCAGCGCGTGTCCGACAGCCTCGCCGCCCGGCGCGCGACGCGGGCGCGCAGCGCGTGCCCCACGATCGAGGTCCATCGCCCCAACGCGGGCGTCCCTGCCGCGCTGGTCCTGTCAGTGATTGCCACGGCCGTTCGCGCCCGAGGAGCGTTCGTCCAGTTCGTCCGCAAACCGGATCATCGCCGCCGCGAACTCGTCCGGCTTCTCGACCATCGGCACGTGCCCGCACCGGTCGAACCAGACCAGCCGTGCATCGGGCAGCAGCCGCATGAACTCCTCCGCGGCCTCCGGCGGCGTCACGATGTCGTTGCGCCCCCAGATGAGCAGCGTCGGCGCGGCGATGCGACCGATCTGCTCTCCAAGATGGTTCTTGCGTGCCGTCCGCGACAGCCGCACCATCGCCCGGGCCTTCTCGCGGTGCGTCAACTCCCGGTACGCCCGGTCGAGGTCCGCCTCACGCACGTGCATCGGGTCGTAGAACAGTTCGCCGATCTTCCGGGCGAGCCACTCCCGACTCGGCCGGATCTGCACCTCACGCACCATCGACCGCTCAATCAGCCCGCTCGACCCCGCCAGCACCAGCCCCCGGACCAGTTCCGGACGACGCAGCGCGACCCGAAGCGCGACGTGCCCCCCGAACGAGTTGCCCACCAGCACGGCCGGCCCGTCCAGGTGCGTGCCAAGGAACCGAGAGGTCAACTCCTCCACGCCGTCAACCGAGCAGTCCTCGTCCGTCAGGTCGAGGAGCGGAAGTTCCAGCATCACGCAGCGGACCCGCGGGTGGACGCGGTTGACCACGTCCTCCCAATGGTCGTTCAGCCCCACCAGACCGTGTAGGAAGACCACCGGCGGCCCTTCGCCAACCTCCGTCACCTTTGCGCAGACGGGCTGCCCGCTCGCCCCAACGAGGGTAAGCGAGGTAGACGGAAGGGCCGGTCCTGGGGTGACTTCGCTGGTCGGCATGGCTTCACGTGGGGCCGATCCGGGGATAGTAACCGCTTTACCCCGCCGTGGCACGCCCGCCTCTTCATATCGACCCCGCCACCACCCGGCCGTCCTCAAGATGGACGATGCGATCCGCCCTGGCCGCGACCTCAGGGTCGTGGGTCACCATCACGATCGTCCGGGCCGGGCCGCCCCGAACGCCCGCGATGGCGTCCAGAATCCGACGCCCCGTCTCCCGGTCGAGGTTGCCCGTCGGCTCGTCGGCGAGCAACAGCCGAGGCTCATTCATCAGTGCCCGGGCGATGGCGACCCGCTGCCGCTCGCCCCCCGAAATCTCCGCCGGCCTGTGCGAGAGCCGGTGCGAGAGGCCGAATGAGGCCAGCAGGTCCGTCGCCCGTGCTCGCAAGGCCCCACGCCGCCGCGAGTACCCGAACCGCCCGTGCAGCACCATCGCCCCCAGCAGCACGTTCTCCAGGACGTTCAACTCCGGCAGCAGGTGGTAAAACTGGAACACGAAGCCCACTGACTCCGCACGGTATCGGTCCAGTTCGCCGGCAGACATTTCCGAGAGCGGCCGCCCATCGAAGCGGATCGGGTGCCGCTCCCCCGCCACGCTGTCCGGGCGATCCAGCCCGCCCATGAGGTGCAGCAGCGTGCTCTTGCCCGAGCCGGATGCCCCGAGCACGGCCACCCATTCGCCCTCGCGCACCTCGATCGTCGCTCCCCGCAGCACCGGCACCTCCACGCGCCCGAGGCGGTAGGTCTTGTGGAGGTCTCGCACACTCAGCAGCGCGACGCCCGCCGGGGGCCGGGCCTCTGGAGCGGTCGGGATGGCGGCGTGCCGGGTCACGGTGCTCACTCGAATCGCAGTGCGCGTATGGGATTCATGAAGGCCGCGCGCAGGGCAGGAATCAGCGCGCCCAGCAGGCACGACAGAACACCCCCGGCGAGCACGAACGCGGCCTTGTCCGGCTCGATCCGCCGCGGAATCTCCTTGAAGACATAGATCGCCGGATCCCACACGTACAGCCCGAGGCTCGTCCCCATCCAGTCGTGGATGTCGTTGATGTTCGTCACGATCACCCACGCCAGCAGCCCGCCCGCGACCGACCCCACCAGCCCGATCGCCGCGCCGTACCGGAGCCACACCCACGCGATCCCCCACGACCCCGCCCCGAGCGCGCGCAGCACCCCGATGTCGCGCGTCTTCTCGCTGATCATCGCCCAGAAGATCGCCAGCACCAGGAACACCGCCGTCATCGAGATGAACGAGAAGATGAACAGAACCAGCGCGGTCTCCTTCTTGACCGCCGCGATCATCGTCCGGTTCGCGTCCTCCCACGTCTGGATGACGATGACCGACGGCGTCGGCACCTCCCCCGCGTGCCCCGCCGCGAACTCCGCGTAGATGCGTTCAACCCTAGCCTTGAATCCGGCGAGATCACGATCGGCCGTTCGCCCCCGCACCAGCACCGCCGTCGTGCGCGCCGGATCAACTTCGTACCGATCCTCCCGTTCCTCCGGCGCAAACGGATCGTCCGGGCCGTCTTCCGCCAGCCGTAGCCCCTCGTTCATCTGGAGCATCGACTGGAGCGCGTCGAAGCGCACCAGCACCGTCTGCCGGTCGATGTCGTACAGCCCGCTCTCGAACTCGTTCGCCACCGGCAGCACGCGCGTCTGCACGTCGCGCGGGCGGCCCCTACTGTCCAGCGGCACCACCCGAAGCGTCAGTTCACCCTGCAACGGCATGAACACGTCGGCGTGCGTCAGGCCGCCCTCCGCCGTCTGCTGGGGGATCACCATCGGGATGTAGAACCCGCTCCGCGTGCGCCGGTTGAAGTCCGTCACCTCGATGCCGAGCACCATCGCCGCCTTGGGCTCGCCGGTCTCCGGGTCGGGGCGCGTGAGCGTCAGCCCGTTCTCGTACAGCCGACGCCACATGTCGCGCCCGTCCAGACGCGGATCCTCCGCCCCGCGATCCTTGCGCAGCGGCTCGGCCATCGGCTTCCACCACAGCGTCTCCGCGAACGACGTCACCCGCGCGAACCCAGGCCCGTCCACGCCACGCACCGCAACCCCCTCCGTCCGTCCGTCCGGGAGCGTGATGATCCCGAACGTCTCGATCAGCGGCGTCGCGGCCTCGACCTCCGGGTCCGCTTCCAGCCGGGCGATCAGGTCGTCGTAGTGCGGGAAGCCCGTGTTCGGCCACACGATCCGCACGTCGCCGATCAGCGAACGCCCGGACTCCGTGAGCATCCGCAGGAACCCGCCCATCACCGACCACGTGATCAGCACCATCGCCGTGCACAACGCCACGCCGAGCGACGCCAGCAGCGGCATCACCTTCGTCGTCAGGTACTTCCGGGTCAGCAACGCCTGATACACGCGGGCAGTGTAGGGGGAAGCCACGAAGCGAGAGGCGGCAAAGTGGTGGTGCGATCCGCCACCTGAACCTGATGCCCGGTGCCTCATGCCTCTCCCTACAGTTCCGCGTGCTCGCCATGCCGCTCCAGATCGGCCCGGTCCGACTGCGGACCAACCTCCTCCTCGCGCCGATCGCCGGGTGGTGCGACCTCGCCTGGCGCATGACCTGCCGAGAACTCGGCGGCGTCGGGCTGGCCTGCACCGACCTCCTCAGCCCGCGCGGCCTGCTCTGCGGCTCTGAAGCCTCCCTGGACCTGGCCCGCACCAATGAGTTCGACCGCCCCGTCGGCATGCAGTTGTACGGCTCGGACCCCGCCCTGCTCGCCGACGGCGCGCGGTGGTGCGCCGACCACGGCGCGACCGTCGTGGACCTCAACATGGGATGCCCCGTGGACAAGGTCTGCAAGAAGGACGGCGGGTCGAAACTCATGTGCGACCCCGGCCGCGCCGTCCGCATCGCCGAGGCCGTGCGTGCCGCGCTCCCCGACACCATCCCCCTCACCGCCAAGATGCGCCTCGGCTGGACCGAAGCCGACTACGAGCGCGGCGTCGCGTGCTCACTCGCCGTGCGCCTCGCCCGTGTCGGCGTTGCCATGATCACCGTCCACGGCCGGACCACCGAGCAGATGTTCAAGGGCGAGTGCCGGCGCGAGGGCATCCGCCGCGTTGTCGAGGCTGTCACCGAGGCGACCGGACGCTACACCGGCATGCCGGGCGGAGGCATCCCCGTCGTCGGCAACGGCGACGTGCGCACCCCCGACGATGCCGTGTCCATGCTGCGCGAAACAGCGTGCGCGGGCGTGATGATCGGTCGAGGGGCGTTCGCCATGCCCTGGGTCTTCCGGCTCGCATGGCGAGAGCAGTGCAGGGTCGCACGCGCACAGGCGCGTCTGACGCTCGACCCACTCGAAGAGCAAGAGTCGGGCGAGCCTGCGGAGGCGGACAAGGTGGACATCGTGCGCCGCTATTTCGAGCGCATGCGCGAGTTCCGCGGCGACCACTACGCCATGCACAAGATCCGCCAGAAGATCGCCTGGCTCGGCAAGACCATCAACGGCTCCCACTGCCGCGAGTTGAAGGACGGCGTGCGCCTCGCCGCCACCCCGGACGACGTCCACCGCGCCCTCGACCACTGGCTCGCCGTCGGCACGACGCGCGAGCGGGCGGTTTCCCCGGTTCCAGGCTGACCGCGGCCATTCTCGGGCTTTCCGGGCCGCTCATTCCGACTGACAACCGTTGTGCGCAGCACGGGTTTGCCTGTAGTCTGGCGGTCGCGGGGGTGGCCGCCGTCGCGGGCGGCAAGGAGCGCACGATGGTGTACCGAGGACAGGCGTGGTCGGCTCTCTTCACGGCAGCATTCCTGCTCTTCGCTTGGCTTCCTGCCGACGAATCGCGGGGGCAGGTTCTCGCCGGCAGCGCGACGGTGGCGATGTACGCCTTCGAGGACGCCGCGCTCGACGCTCGCGCGGCCGGCCCGATCATCGTCCGGGATTTTCCGCTCGGAGCGAGCGGTCGCCGGGCCGACCTGCACCTCACACGCCTCGCCGTGACAACCCCGTGGACTCGTTTCGCCGTCGGGCGCGCCGGCGAGCGTGACGCCCCGCTGAACTTCGACCCGTCTTCCGTCACCCTCCTGCGAGGGACCGTCATCGGCCAGCCCGGATCGCACGCCTTCATCGCCCTCGGTTCGAACGCGGCCAACGGCTACATCGAAGTCGCCGGCGAGCGTTTCGGCGTCTCCTCGCGCCTGCCCGGCGGGGGAGTGACGCGATCGGGCGAGGTCGCCGTCTTCGCCGTGCGACCGGGCGGCACGCTCCTCCCGCCGGGCGTCGAGTTCTGCCGCGTCGTCCGCCACGATGAGGAACCCGCGCCGGACACGCGGGCCACGCCCGACCAGCCGAGCAACCTCTACCGCATCATCGAACTCGCCATCGAGACCGACTACGAGTACTTTCTCCTCTTCGGCGACCTCGACGCCGCGGCCGAGTACATCGTCTCGCTCTACGGCGCCATCTCCGACGTCTACCTCCGCGAGATGAACCTCCGCTTTGAACTGACCTACGTCCGTCTCTGGGACAACCGCAACGACCTCTACCAGGGCAACGAGAACCCGCTCGGCGCGTTCCGGAACCACTGGAACAACAACATGCAGCACGTCCCCCGCGATACGGCCCAGTACCTCAGCGCAAGACGCTACCTCAGCGCGGGCGGCGTCGCCTACCTCAACGCCCTCTGCACCGACGCAGGCTACTCCTGGGCCGGATACACCCTCGGCTTCTTCGTCGATCCCGACCGGCCCCACGTCTTCAACCGTGACATCGTCGTCCCGGCCCACGAACTCGGCCACAACTGCGGCACGCTCCACACCCACGACTACGGTGTCGACAACTGCGCCGACGACACACCCGTCCCAGCCCGCGGCGACATGATGAGTTACTGCGCACAGACCGTCAGCGGCGGCGAGGCCAACATCGACATGCGCTTCCACCGCCTCACCCGACGCGCCATGCACGAGCACATCGCCACCAGGAACTGCCTCACCCTCGACTGCAACCTCAACGGCATCCCCGACGACCAGGAGATCGCCCAGGGCCTCGCCAAGGACGACAACGCCGACGGCATCCCCGACGACTGCCAGGACTGCAACGCCAACGGCATCCTCGACCCCGACGAGATCGCCCTCGGACTCGCGCAGGACATCAACGCCAATCTCATCCCCGACGAGTGCGAGCCGGACTGCAACAGCAACGGACTCCCCGACGCCTGGGACACCTACACAGGCCTCGAAACCGACAGCGACGGCGACACCATCCCCGACATCTGCCAGTCCGACTGCGACGGCGACGGCGTCTACGACTACGCCGCCATCCAGGCGAACATGCCCCTCGACGTCGACCGCGACGGCATCCTCGACGCCTGCCAGGACTGCGACGGCGACGGCGTCATCGACCTCCTCGCCCTCGACGCCGCCCACTTCTGCTTCGTCGCAAGCCTCACCCAGGCCGAAATACGCTGGTGCCACTCCGTCTCCGGCGTGGTCGCCGGCGTCTCGTCCCCCGGCGTCAACGTCGGCCACGACCTCGTCATCACCCCCGACCGGCGCGTGCTCGTCTCCAGCGGCGCGGACAATCGCGTCGTCGAGTTCGATCGGTTCGGCGCTCTCGTCGGAGACTTCGTGCCCCCCGGCACGGGCGGCCTCTCAACGCCGACCGGCATGGTCGTCACGCCCCGCGGCACCCTGCTGGTCGCCTCGTTCGACGACGCGAGCGTTCACGAGTTCGACCTCGCCACAGGCACGCACCTCGGCCTGCTCGTCCAGCCCGGCGCCGGCAACCTCGCCGAGCCGTGGGGCATGACCCTCTCGCCCGCCGGCACGCTCGTCGTCGCCGCCGGCAACAACCGCGTCCGCGAGTACGACGCCCAGACCGGCGCGTTCATCCGCACCATCGTCGGATTCAGCAACGGGGGGCTGAACCAGCCGCGCGGCATCGTCTACAACCCGGTCACCGGCGACCTCCTCGTCGCCAGTTACGGCAACGACCGCATCCTCGCCTACGACCCCGCCACCGGCACGCCCAAGGGCAAGTGGAACCAGGGCGGCACGGCCTCCGTCCTCACCCTCGAAGAGCCGTGGGGGCTGCGCGTCGGCCCAGACGGAGACATCTACGCCTCCACCAGCCACGTCCACCGCGACACCGGCGGCCTGCACGTCACCCGCGCACGCGTCTACCACTTCGACCCACGCAACGGGTACTTCATGCGCGCCTTCATCGTCGGCAACGACACCGACATCTGGCGCCCCAGCGCGTTCGACTTCATGCCCGACGCCGGGACCGACTGCAACCTCAACGGCATCCCCGACAACTGCGAGATCGCCGACGGCCGCGCGCAGGACTGCAACGCCAACGGCATCCCGGACTCCTGCGACATCGCCTCCGGACGAAGCCAGGACGTCAACCGCGACGGAATCCCCGACGAGTGCCAGTGCCTCGCCGACTTCAACCGCGACGGCTCGGTCAACACCATCGACGTCTTCTCGTTCCTCAACGCATGGGTCGCGGGCGACGACGCGGCGGATATGAACGGCGATGGACTCGTGAATACGCTGGACGTGACCGTCTTCCTCAACCTCTGGGTCGCGGGGTGCTGAAACAAGACCTCGACAAACGCCCAGAACCAGGGCCGCCCGATCCCACACGTCGGCCCGAGTCTCTTCCCCGAGGGCCACTCCGAGGACGCCAAAGCCCCCAGTCGCCCAACAGACGGCGACCATCACCCCTCATCCCGCACAGACGGCCCCCGATGCGGATTGCCGGACTCGCACCCGGTCAGGATCGTGCCGCATCACGGCGATAGACTTTCCGAGGCA
The DNA here is from genome assembly GCA_035443945.1 of Phycisphaerales bacterium. Taxonomy (GTDB): domain Bacteria; phylum Planctomycetota; class Phycisphaerae; order Phycisphaerales; family UBA1924; genus CAADGN01. The sequence continues at coordinate 46,361 of DAOMNQ010000009.1, forward strand.
CCGATCCTCCGGTTCGGGCGTATCAATACGGTACACCCGAGAGACTCGGGGTCGCATCGCGTTCGTTCTTTAGTCGGGTCGAGGCCGGAAGCCGGCCAAGGCCCACCGACAGGTCACTTGGAGGCGAGCCATGAGGATTTCCGTGATCGCATTGTTCGCAGCGGCGCTGGCGCTCCCGTGCGGGATGTGCGCCGCTCAACTGCTCGACCAGGCCGATGCCCCCAACCGTCTCCCGCCCACGCTCGAAGAGCGAGTCCCCCCACGGATCGTTTTCGACCGCGACCGGCATGACTTCGGCCTCATCATGGACACGGAGAAGGCGGAAACCGAGTTCGTCTTCGTCAACGAAGGCCCCGGCCTGCTCCGCATCGAGAACGCCAAGGGCAGTTGCAACTGCACCGTCCCCGCCCTCAGCAAGACCCAGTTCAAGCCCGGTGAGAGCGGCACCATCAAGGTCGTCTACGACCCCAAGAACCGTGCCGGCGACCAGCACCAGACCGTAACCGTCACCACCAACGACCCCGAGCGACGGACCGTCCAACTCGTCGTCGCCGCCAAGGTGCGCCCGTCCGTCATCATCGAGCCGCGCATGGCCCACTTCGGCCCCGTCGCCAAGGACACCCCCTCCGAACTCACCATCCGCATCGCCGGGCGCACCGCCGATTTCAAGGTGCTCGAAGCCGTCAGCGACAACCCCGACGTCTTCACGATCACGCTCGGGAAGTCGGAGCCTTTCAAGTTCGAGGAGGAGCCTGAGCCGCTCCCGACCACGACGCTCACCGTGAAGATGCGTCCGGGAGCGCCGATCGGCCTCATCCGCAACTACCACGCCCGCATCCGCACCAACGACCCGAAGAACGAGCAACTGCAGGTCGAACTCCTCGCCCAGCACCTCGGCGACATCGAAATCCTCCCCGAGCGCGTCTCCTTCGGCGCTGTCCGCATCGGCGATACCTTCGAGCAGGAAGTCGTCATCCGCTCACGCACCGGAACACCCTTCACCATCCTCGACGTCGAGGACCGCAACCCCGACCCCAACGCCGTCAAGATCACCCTTGCCCCCCAGGCCCCCAACGGCGGCAGCAAGGCCCCGGCCTATGTCCTCCGCATCAGCGGGCAGATCGGCGAGAACGGGCGCGGCGTCCGCGGGTTGCTCATCGTCCACACCGACGTCGAGCGCGAGCAATCGATGAGTGTCCCCTACTTCGCCTCTGTCCGCCGCAACTGACTGAAACGCCATAGTCACATGGCCGAGTCGGACACCAACGCCGCGTCCCGAACGCCGACGGCCCGCTGCGGCGGAGTGTTCGTCGTCCTCACGCGGGCGCTCGCCCTCTTCGGCCTCTCCGTCCTCATCGCCGGCGCGCACTGGTGGACGACGCCCACAATCCGCGTCCGCGCCGGCGAAGCACGCGCCGAAGGCCCGGTCGTCGCCCCTCCTGACCGCCCGCCGGTCGATCCCGCCGACACGCCCACCCCGCCGACCGACACCGCCGAGCAGTCGCAGCCCGACTACGCCGCGGCCCTCGCCGCCTGGCTCGACTCACTCCCCACCGAGATCGGCACCGACACCGCCTTCCGCCTCTGGGACGAAAACCTCGCCCTCTTCATCGACGCCCGCCCCGCCGACGAGTACGAGGCGGGCCACATCCCCGGCGCGTTCAACGTGCCACCCTCGAAGATCTCCGGCATCTCCGCCCTGCTCGACTTCATGGGTCCGGGCGACCGCATCGTCGTCTACTGCGAGGGCGGGTCCTGCGACGCCTCGCACCTCGTCGCCATCCGGCTCGAAGACCTCGGCATCACCACCGTCCACATCGACGTCGACGGCTATCCCGGCTGGACAGCCGCCGGCCACGATACCGCCGACGGCCCCGACGAACTCCTGAGGTGGGGCGAATGAGCGGCCCTCCCCCCATCGTCAAGGCCGTGCTCCTGCTCGTCCGGCTCGGGCTGGCGGGCGTCTTCGCCTTCGCCGCAGCCCTCAAGATCGCCGACCCGCAGGCCTTCGCCTTCAGCATCCACGGCTTCAAGATCGTCCCCGAGCAACTCGTCCCTGCCGCCGCGTTCGTCGTCCCCTGGGCCGAGGTGGTCTGTGCCGCCGCGCTGGTCCTCGGCCTCTGGGGCCGCTCGGCCGCCCTCATCCTCTCGGCCATGCTCCTCGCCTTCATTGGGGCGATCGTCTCCGCTCTCCTCCGGGACGACGTGGACCCCAAGTGCGGCTGCTTCGGCGACTTCGGCCTCCTCTGTCCCCCCGACAAGATCGGCTGGTGCAACGTCGCCCAGAACATCCTGTTGCTGGTCGGCAGCGCAGCCGTCACCATCTGGGGCGCGGGCTACCTCAGCCTCGACGCCCTCGCCCGCCGCCCCGCCGCGGGCCGGGCGTAGACCTCCATCCCCGGCAAACCTACCGTTGGCATTCAGGACCGTCGCCCGGCCGTACCCCGGGCCGCACAGACCAAGACGGAGCATTCGATGAGCAGGTTCTCCCGTTTCCAGACCCCGACCAAGACCAACGTCGTGAAGACCTCCGGCAAGGGCGTCGAGTACGTCGACTGGAAGGACTACGACACCCTCCGCCGGATGATGAGCCCCAACGGCAAGATCTACGGGCGCAAGCGCCTCGGCACCTCCGCCCGTGAGCAGAAACTCGTCGCCCAGGCCATCAAGCGCGCCAGGTACATGGGCCTGTTGCCCTATACCTCCGCCACGCTCTGAACCCACCGTGCCCGACTCCTCCGCCACCGCGGCCAGGCGCCAACGCGACTACTCGCGTCTGAGACCCGACATCGCGCCCGCCGCCTCGCGCGAGGTCCGCATGCAGGCCGTCGCCGACGCCCTCTGGGACGCCTTCTCGAAAGCAGGCTTCTCCTGGGTCGGCTTCTACGTCAAGCCCGCCGACCGCGACGAACTGCTCCTCGGACCACGCCGAGACAAGCCCGCCTGCTCCCCCATCGGCCTCCACGGCGCGTGCGGCCGCGCGTGGCGGGAACGCTGCCCGCTCGTCGTCCGCGACGTCGCCTCGCTCGGCGAGAACTACGTCGCCTGCGACCCGCGCGATCGCTCCGAAGTCGTCGTCCCCATGCTCGACCCGAGCGGCGAGTGCTGGGGCGTCCTCGACGCGGACAGCCACGAGCCCGGCACGTTCACAGAACACGATGCCGAGGCTCTCGTTGAACTTCTCATCCGCGCGGGGCTGTCGTCCGCATCCGTCGCCACGCACGCAGCGGTTTTGCTCTGATCCAATCAAGCGAAGCCCAGGAAGTCTCGCGCCTCAGACATCCCGCCACTCCGTGGCGGCGCTGCCGCTCGCACCGCTGTGCAGCGACTTCACACAATCCGTCGCAGGAACGGCTCAGGGCGCCGGATCTCTGAACAGCGCCACGCACGCCGAGAATCCGTGCAAGAACGACTCATCCCCCACCGGCCCGATCTCCCCGGCCCCGAACATCCCCGCGAGCGGCACCGACCCCCGGGCAGGCTCGATCGGCGCGCCCCCCTTGGCACGCTCCTCCCCCGCCCGCTCGGGCGCGAAGGCCCTCGACACGGCCTGCGCATCGTGCCCCGGCCGCCCGAACAGCCCCGACCCGCGGCCGTTGCACGTCACCAGCAGCGCGCCCGCCGGACGCTCGTGCAGTTTCTGGGCGTCGAGCAGCAGCGCGAGGTCCTCGTCGGCCGTCGCCGCGTCGCGTACGTGCAGCCGCACCGTCTGCCCGGTGCGCACCGCATCACCCAGCGCAATCGCCCCGGTCGCCTCGTCCGCTCCCGCGACATTGCGGATGAGAAAGTCGCCCCGACCGAAGCGTTCCTTGTACTCGTTGACAACGCGACCCACGAACAGACCCCGCTTCACCTGCTCGCGTCCACGCTCGTCCAGCGACTCGACGACCTCCCGCACCACCTCCACCGCAGGCCGGCCGCCCAGTTCGAACACCACGTTCCGCTTGGCCCGCGTCACCAGCAGGTTCGGCCCAACCGGACGGCACCCCTGGCTCACGACCGCGTCCACTCGAACCGGCCCGGCGATGCTCACGCCGACCGCCCCCGACCGCTTCACCACGCCGTCGAGCAGCAGCGCGTTCTGGCCCGGGCCGCGCCCGCCGGAGACCACGCCCCCGAAGATCGACCCGATCGGCCTCCCGTCCCGCCCGCGCCGTCTCGCCGCGCACAGCCCGGGGAGCGTGTTCAGCACCGGCACGCTGAAGGCGTCGGCAAAGAGCAGCGTGCAACGCAGATCCTCGCTCGCCCCGATCGCCTCTCCCACCGCCGCGACCTGCTCCGGATTGGCGGGGTCGGCCGGGCCGAGCA
>DAOMNQ010000009.1:50678-66234 GCA_035443945.1 Phycisphaerales bacterium
CTCGTCGAACCCGTGCAGCCGCACGCCCGGCAGCGACGCCGCCAGCAGCGACACCCCCGGCTGCCGCTCCAACTCGACCCGTCCCCCGATCACCGACACGGTCGTCACGCCCACAAGCCGACGAGGCGAGAGGGTCTTCGCGACGATCTCCCCAATCCCCCCCAGCACCCTCGCGTGATGCGCCGACGCGAAGAGAAGGCACAGATCCACGCCCGGCGAGCCGTCGAGATCGGCCGCGGCCTGTTCCGCCACCTGCCGTGCCGCTGTGAACGGGTCCAGGTGCCCCGACAGCCCCGACCCCATCCGCAAGCCGCGCACAACCCCAGTCTCAGGCATGAGGGGACTGTATGCGGCTGGCGCGTCACTCCATCCGCAACGTGGACTCGGGCACGTCCGTCCCGACGCCGTCCTCAGGACGCAGGACGTCGATCCGGTGCGGCACGACGATCCGCAGGCCGAGCGCCTCGTCCATCCGCGATTCTCCGACCACGCCGACCACGCGCCCGACCTTCGCGCCCAGGTCGAAGCGGTCGTCCGGCAGGACATACCCGATCGTGCGCGGGCTGACGCCGCCCACCGAAACGATCCGGTACATCAGCGGCAGGCGCCGCCCGTCGTAGAGCGAACTCGGAACCACGCGCCCGACGAACTCGTACCCCCGCGTCCGCTCCAGCGCAGCGATCCGCTCCGCCACCTGCGACGATTGGGTTTCCGTCTCCGCACGCATCGCGGCCAGCCTCGCCCGAGTCTCGCGAAGCCTGATCCACAACTCAACGATCGCAAGCCGCTGCTCGAGGCCGCGCCGAACCCCTTGCGAGAGCGGCGAGTCGTCCAGCGCCTCCATCCCGCGCCGGATCTCGGCCGCCAGTTCACTCAACTCCGCCGCGTCCGGGTCCTGCTGGCGCAGCGACTCGAACGCCGCCTCAAGCGCATCGAACGTGCCGACCGGACGCTCGGTCTCGGGCAACGGCGTGGCTTCCTCAGCCGGTGCGGCAGCCTCCGGCGGCATCGGGGGCGTGGACTCCTCAGACGGAACGGCCACGGGCGCATCGGCCGGAGTTTCCCGCGCCGCCGGCGTCGGCTCCTCGCTCACGGGGGGGGGCACCGCGGGCGGCTGTGCGGCCGGCGCGCCCGGCGACGCCTGGTATGCTCGCACTTCCTCCGCTGTCGCCGTGCGCAGGTTGTTCGACGCGATGTACGCCCTCGCACCCGCCGGCGGTTCGATCTCGTAGCCGACGGTCGCGTTGTCGCGGTTGCGGACGGGCTGAACGATCTTCAGCGACGCCCCCGGTTCGAGTTCGGACCCTTCGGGCATCAGCCGCTGCCAACTCGCGCCCCAACCCGCGACCATGCTCCGGGCCTTGAGCGCGCTGCGCCGCAAGAGGCGCGCCGTCTCGCCCTCGACCTGGACTTCGCGCGCGTCCACGAACGCGGTCACCCCGGCGGGGTACGCGACCCGCGCCCACCCGTTCCCCTCCGCGTCTACGCGAACGACCTGCCCGCGCTTCAGTTCGGCAACCTTGTAGTAGTCCGCCATGTCCCCGCTCCGCATCGGCGCGCCGTCCACCGTGACGACAGCGTGGTACGGCTCCACCGGCCGGACCTGCGCCTGCGCGATGACCGCCACACTCAGCGAAGCGACAACGAACGACACCAGGCTCTGAACAATCCGGTCTCGACGGAACATCGCGTGTGCCCTCCGTGATCCGCGCCCGCCGTCCTTGGCGCCCCCGAGACGAGCCGCGAGGCCGCTCGGGGCGATCCGGCGCGTGTGGTGATGAGTCTACCCGGCCCGCCCTGCGCGTGCGGGCCTTTGACCGAGAGGCGTTCAGGGGCTAGGTTGTCCGCACGAATGGACACCACCCTGTCACGGGACCTGCCGCGGATGCTCCTCTTCTGCGGGCTGGCCGCGGCGGTGGGCGGGTGCGCCTCGCCCATCGCTCCCCGAACCGAAGCGGACCTTCGCCGATCCGTCGTCGAGGCGGTCCGTCGCGAGATGACCGAGGCCGAGCGCGACCCCACGCGCCGCGCGACCACCCGCAGCGCGGACGCGCAGGCGTTGCCGATCCCGCCGCATCTGATGGCCGAACTCGAGCAGATGTCCGGCCCCGGCTCGCGGAACGTCGCCGCGACGCCGCTCACGGCTGACCTGATGGGCCTCCCGCAGCGCACCGTCGCCGTGAGCCTCGAACGCGCAGTCCGCTCCGCCGTTGAGAATAACCTCGAAGTCCAGTTCGCACGCCTCGCCCCCGCCATCGTCCAGAGCCAGATCGTCGCCGCCGAGGCCGCCTTCGACTGGACGTTCTTCTCCAATCTCCAATGGACCAACCAGGACCAGATGCGCCCTTCCCAGGCCTCGTCCGGTTTCCCGATCGGCACCGGCCTCGACCAGCGACAGATCGTCGAGTCCTCAACGGGCCTGCGACGGCAACTGACCAGCGGCGGCCGCCTCACCGTGCAGCAGGACCTCATCTACACCGACTTCGCCACCCCCGGCCAGAGCTTCACCCCCGACCCGGCCACCACGCTCACCGTCAGCGCGCAGATCGACCAGCCCCTGCTGCGCAACTTCGGCTCCGATGTCGCCCTCGCGCAGGTCCGCCTCAGCCGCAACGCTGAACGGAACTCCGTCGCCCAACTCCGCCGCGATCTGATCCGCCTGACGAACGACACCGAGCGTGCCTACTGGGAACTCGTCCGCGCCCACCACGATCTCGCCATCCTCCTTCGCCTCCTCCAGCGCGGCGAGCAGGTCCGCGACATGCTCCGCATCCGTCAGGAAGAGGGCCTCGACGCCCGCCCGGCCAACGTCGCCGAGGCCATCGCCCGCGTCGAACGCCGCAAGTCCGACGTCATCGCCGCCCAGGTTACCCTCCGCCAGGCCAGCAACCGCCTCAAGGTGCTGATGAACGACCCCGACCTCACCGTCGGGTCCGAGGTCCTCGTCCTGCCCGTCGATCAGCCCATCGACGCACCCATGGAGTTCAGCCTCCTCCAGGCCCTCTCCACCGCCCTCGCCCAGCGACCCGAGATCGAGCAGGCCGTCATCTCCATCGACGACACCTCCATCCGACAGGTCGTCGCAGCCAACCAGCGCCTGCCGCAACTCGACATGCGCGGCCAGATCCGCTTCCACGCCATGGACGACGACCTGAGCGTCTACGACAGCGTCTTCGACGGCAAGTTCGTCGACTACATCGTCGGCCTCTTCTTCGAGCAGCCCATCGGCAACCGCGCCGCCGAGGCCGGCTTCCGCCAGCGAAGGCTCGAACGCATGCAGGCCGTCATCTCCTACCGAAACACCGTGCAGGGCATCGTCCGCGAAGTGAAGGACGCCCTCGACTCGGTCACGCTCTACTACCAACTCATCGCCCAGACCCGCCTCTCTCGGATCGCCTCCGCCGAATCACTCCGGGCCCTGCAGGTCGAGAACGAACTGCTGACGGGGCTGACCGCCGAGCGCCTCGCCCTCGAACTCAACCAGCAGGAGTCGCTCGCCGCCGCCGAGCGCGCCGAGATGGAAGCCCTCACCAGTTTCAACGCCTCCATCAGCCAGTACCACGCCGCCGTAGGCACGAACCTCGAACGCAACCGCATCGAGTTCGTCGTCCCCGACGCCGAAGAGGCCCTGGCCGGCCGAACTCGCGGCCGCGCACGCGCCGAGTCGGAATAAAGTCCGTCATGGACGCCGGCCCCGAGCAGATCGCCGAGGCGGTGCGCCGCCTGAGCGCGGGCGGCGTCGTCGCATTCCCCACCGAGACCGTCTACGGCCTCGGCGCGGACGCCCTCAACCCCGACGCCGTCGCCCACGTCTTCCGCCTCAAGGGCCGCCCCGCGAACAACCCGCTCATCGTCCACGTCTCCGGCCCCGCGATGGCACGCGAGGTCGTCTCGCACTGGACGCCCGACGCCGACCGCCTCGCCGACGCCTTCTGGCCCGGCCCGCTCACCATCGTGCTTCCCAAGGCCGATCGCGTCCCCGACATCGTCACCGCCGCCGGCCCGACCGTCGCCGTCCGCTGCCCAGACCACCCGCTCACGCTCGCCCTCCTCGAAGTCTTCAACGGCCCGCTCGTCGGCCCCAGCGCGAACCCCTCCGGCTTCGTCTCCCCCACCACCGCCGACCACGTCCGCGCCGCCTTCTCTCAGAGCCGAGCCTTTCAAGGCTCGGACTCGTCCGCCTCCTCCTCTGAGGACCAAGCCCTCCGCGACTCCACGCCCGGCGTCTACATCCTCGACGGAGGCCCCTGCCGCGTCGGCATCGAATCCACCGTCCTCTCCCTCGCCGACAACCCCGCACGCGTGCTGCGACCCGGCATGGTCAGCGCGGAGGAGATCGCCCGCGTGCTCGCCCGTCCCGTTGTCGAGGCCCCCCCCTCGCCCGCGAGCGATGCCGCGCCGCGCGCCTCGCCCGGCCTGATGCGCTCGCACTACGCCCCGCGCAAGCGCGTCGTCCTCGCGCCCCCCGAACTCGCCGGCATCGACCTCAAGCGTCCGATGACCGTCATCGCCGCTCGCCCCATGCACGCCGTGCCGACCTTCCGCCTGATCGCCATGCCCGATGATCCCGCCGATTATGCGCGCGGCCTCTACGCAGCCCTGCGCGACGCCGACGAGCACGGCCCCGGAGACCTCATCGTCGTCGAGACGCCGTGGGACGGCCCGGAACCTTCCGCGCAGTGGCGGGCCGTCGCCGATCGTCTCCGGCGCGCCGCAAGCCCGCGCGACTGAACATCGCCGACGAACAAGCCGATCCCGTGGCAGGGTGCGCTATCCTTGCCCCCCGAACCCCCGTCACGCCGGAGGAAACCCGCATGTCCGCCCCCGTCCGCGTCGCCCTCGCCCCGGGCGACGGCATCGGCCCCGAAATCACCGAAGCCGTCCTCGCCGTCTTCGAGGCCGCGGACGTGAACGACCACATCGAGTTCGTCCGCGTCCGGATGGGCCGAGCCGTCTTCGAGCAAGGCGACTCCCGCGGCGTCACCGACGAAGCCCTCGCCACTGTCGAGGACTGCGGCCTCGTCTTCAAAGGCCCGATGGAGACGCCCAAGGGCGGCGGCGGCAAGTCCATCAACGTCACGCTCCGCAAGATGTACTGCGCCTACGCCAACATCCGCCACTTCCGCGCCCTCCCCGGCGTCGAGACCGTCTACTCCCGCGCCGGCGTCCCCGTGAACTTCTACGTCGTCCGCGAGAACGTCGAGGACACCTACGGCGGCATCGAGCACCGCCTCACCAACGACGTCGTCGAGTGCAAGCGCCTCATCTCCGCCCCCGGCTGCGACCAGGTCCACCGCGCCGCCTTCGATCTCGCACGCCGCCTCGGCCTCTCGCGCGTCACCTGCGGGCACAAGGCCAACATCATGAAGATGACCGACGGCCTCTTCCTCGAACGCTTCCACGCCACCGCCGCCGACTTCCCCGGCATCCAGCACGAGGACGTCATCATCGACGCCCTCTGCATGAACCTCGTCCTCCGCCCCCACAAATACGAACTCGTCGTCCTCCCGAACCTCCAGGGCGACATCGTCTCCGACCTCGCCGCCGGCCTCGTGGGCGGCCTCGGCTTCGCCCCCAGCGCGAACATCGGCCAGCACGTCTCCATCTTCGAGGCCGTCCACGGCTCCGCCCCCGACATTGCCGGCAAGGGCATCGCCAACCCCACCTCGCTCCTGCTCTCGGGCCTGATGATGCTCCGCCACGTCGGCCTCGTCCGAGCCGCCGCCACAATCGAGAACGCCCTCCTCGCCACGCTCGAAGACGGCGTGCGCACCGGCGACTTCGGCGATCCGGCGCGCGAGCCCGTCGGCACCATGGCCTTCGCCCGCGCGATCGTCGATCGCCTCGGCCGCACGCCGCGCACGGCGCCGCCCGTCCCCGTCCCCGAGCGCGACGCACCCCCGTTCACGCGCCCCGAGCGGCCGCGCATGAACACGCTCATCCGGACCTTCACGCAGGTCGTCAGCCACCACGCCGGCTGCGACGTCTACGTCGAGACGACCATCAGCCCCCCCGAACTCGCCGCCCACCTCCAGCGCCTCTGCGAGCACACCCCCTTCACGCTCACCATGATGTCCAACCGCGGCACGCAGGTCTGGCCCGCCGGCTCCGTCTTCACCGAGGTCGTGGACTACTACCGCGTCCGCTTCGAACTGCGCAACGCCGCCGAACTCGGGCGCTACGGCCAGGCCGCCGCCATCGCCCTCCTCAACCGCATCGCCGAGAAGTTCGCGGTCACCGACTTCCAGCCTCTCAAGATGTACGACGGCAGGCCCGGCTTCAGCCTCGCGCAGGGGCAGTAGCCCCACGCCGGATCACCCTCGGAGCGAAGCGCGGCGTCGTCCGCGTGTAGTTCTCGTAGTCTTCGCCGTACAGGTGCTTCAGGTCGCGCTCCTCGAACCGCACCGCCACCAGTATGTACGCCGAGAGCAGCACGGCGAACAGCAGGTGCGAGGCCGTCATCGTCGGCGTCGACCAGAACGCCAGGAACCACCCCGTGTACAGCGGGTGACGCATGGTCCTGTACAGCGCGCGCGTCTTGAACGGCAGCGGGCGGTACGGCGCGCCCTTGAAGTGCAGCCACGCCTGCCGCAGCCCGAACAGGTCGAAGTGGTCCGTCATGAACGACGACAGCGGCACCAGCAGCCACCCCGCCGCGAACAGCGACCACAGCACGATCCGCCCGGCCTCGTGCTCCACGTGCCACACCACCCCGCCGAGCGGCCTCCACTGCCAGAACAGCACGATCATCAGCAGGTTGGAGATCAGCACGTACGTGCTCCGCTCCGCCGCCGGATGCACGAACCGCGTCCACCACCGCTTGAACCACTGCCTCGCCATCACGCTGTGCTGCACGCCGAACACCGCGATCATCCCCACGTTCACCGCCAGCGCAAGCCACAGCGGGTCCGTCCGCGGGCCGTCGAGCGTCGTCGGCACGAGGAACCCGCCGACGAACGCGCACGCGTACGCGAACACGCCAAGGAACATCACCCAGCACGCCACGGCATAGCCCACGATCAGATACCGCTTCATGATCCGACTCCTTGTGAGACTCCCCCGGACCGAGCGCTCACGCTCAGCCGGACCGGACGAACGTCGTAGAACACGTCCCGCTTCATCCCCGCGAACGTCACCGACCCCGGGCACGCCCGCACCATCTTGCGTCTGCCCGGCGAGACCAGGTCGAAGAACTCGGCGCACGACGAGCACACGCCCGCGTTCCCCGTCACGCTGTGCGCCACGTCCTCGCCGTCGATCCGGGCCGTGAACCGGCCCGACAAGAAGTTCGCGTGGTTCGCCCGGTGGCCCAGCCAGTGCCGGCGCAGCGTCTCCCCCCGTCCCCAGAACCGCGTGACACGGAACAGCCACCGCATCAGCACCGCGTCGAGCCGATGGACGCGCTCCCAATCGCCCGGCTTCGCTCCGCGGTACTCGTCGGACTCGATCAGCGCTGCCAGTTCGTCGTCGCCCGGCATCCGCTCCGGCTCGAAGTCCGACGCTCCCAACTCGACCGCGAGGAACTCACCCAAGCCCTCGGGCAACCGATGGTCCGACACGACCATGTACAGCCCCGCCCGCATCGACTCACGGTACCACGAACCCTGACGGTTGCAGAACCCGTTCCACCGGCCGGGTGGCGTGTAGACCAGCCGCCTCCCCCGGCTGCGCAAGGCCTGGCACGGTGTGAGAGTCGCGGCGCGCAGCCGGTAGCCCTGCACGCGCAGTTGAGTCTTCACACGCTCGAATGCCGCCGGGTCGATCCAGTAGACGTAACGATGGGCGGGTTCCGCGGAGCGGTCGGGCTTGGGTGCGAGGCAGATCACGGTCGTCTCCTTCCGGCTCAGCCGGGTTGTCGCCCTCCGCCACGCGGCCCGGCGACCACCAAGCATTCGGAAAGACACGCCCGAAGGGGACTTGACTCGTGGTCCAACCCACCTTGACCCCCGGTCAAGGGGTGGCGGGGGTCACCCCTCGCGACGCAGTCGGTCGATCGTCCCGTCCGACCGCTCGACGAAGACCTCATCGGCCTCGGTCAGGAACAGGCCGTGGTCCACCACGCCGGGGATCGAGTTGAGCGCGGCGTCCAGTTCCTCGACGTCGTGCTCCCCCAGCGCAACGTCCACGATCAGGTTCCCGTTGTCCGTGATGAACAACTCCCCCTTGATCGTCCGCCGCACCACGCCGTTCAGCCCCAGCGACCGTAACTCCGACCGCACCGCCGACAGCCCGAACGCCAGCACCGCGACCGCCAGCGTCGTCCGCGTCCCCAGCCGATCAACCATCTTGCTCTCGTCCACCATGTAGATGCGCCGCTTCGACGCCCACGCCACGATGCGCTCTCGCGTCATCGCCCCACCCGCCCCCTTCAGCATTCGCAGGCTCGGGTCCACCTCGTCCGCCCCGTCAAACAGCAGGTCCACGCTCTCCACCATCGCGAAGTCCATCACCGGAAGCCCGTGGTAGCGCGCCAGCGTCTCCGTAGCGTGGCTCGTCGGCACGCACCGCAACTCCAGCACCTGCTCCTTCACGCGCTCAGCCAGCGCCACCACCCCGCGCGACGCCGTCCGCCCCGTCCCAAGCCCCACGATCATCCCCGGCTGAATCTCCGCGATGACGGCCTCGGCCAACGCGTCCGCTACCCGTTGTTCGCTCACTGCTCTTCTCCGAACTGGATGCCCTGGGCGAGCCGGAAGGCCCCGCCGAAGTTGACCGTGCACGTCTGCCGCCGAGCGTACGCCTTCCACGAGTCCGAGCCGGACTCGCGCCCCCCGCCCGTATCTTTCTCACCTCCGAACGCCCCGCCAATCTCCGCCCCGCTCGTCCCCAGATTCACATACGCCAGCCCGCAGTCGCTCCCCGAACCCGCCGGGCTGAGGAACCGGTCCGCCGCACCGATCCGCGACGTGAAGATCGCAGAACTCAGCCCCTGCGGCACCGCGTTCTGCATCCCGATCGCCCGCTCCAGATCGCGGTACGTGAAGACATACAGGATCGGCGCGAACGTCTCCTCCATCGCGATCGGCAGCACGCCGGACGACGGCGCTCGCACGATCGTCGGCTCGACAAAGTACCCCCTCAACCCCGGCACGCTCGCCCGCCTGCCGCCGACGAGCACCTCGCCCCCCTGCTCGCGGGCCGCCCGGATCGCGCTCTCGAAGCCTTCCACCGCTCGCTCATTGATGAGCGGGCCGACCAGCGTCGCCGGGTCCAGCGGGTCGCCGATCCGGATCGTCCGGTACGCCGCGACCAGCGAGTCCACGAACGAATCCGCGATGCGCTCGTGCACGATCAGCCGCCGCGTTGTCGTACACCGCTGCCCGGCCGTCCCCACCGCGCCGAACAGCACCGCCTTCATCGCCAGGTCAATGTCCGCGTCCGGCTCCACGATCGCCGCGTTGTTCCCCCCCAGTTCCAGCAGGCACCGCCCGAGCCGCTCCGCAACCACCCGCCCCACGCGTCTGCCCATGCGGCACGACCCCGTCGCACTGATGAGCGGCAGGCGGCGATCCGCGATCAGCCGCTCGCCCACCTCCTCATCCGTCCCGATCACCAGCCGGAACACGCCCTCGTGCCCCATCGACGCCGCGACTCGCTCCGCGATCGAGTTCGTCGCGATCGCCGTCAGCGGCGCGAGCAAACTGGGCTTCCACACCACCGAATCCCCGCACACCGCCGCCAGCATCGCGTTCCACCCCCACACCGCGTTCGGGAAGTTGAACGCCGTGATCACACCGATCGCCCCCAGCGGCAGCCACTGCTCGTACATCCGGTGCCCCGGACGCTCGCTCGGCATCGTGCATCCGTGCAACTGCCGCGACAGCCCCACCGCGAAGTCCGCGATGTCGATCGTCTCCTGCACCTCGCCCACGCCCTCGGACGCGATCTTCCCGACCTCGAGGCTCACCAGCCGACCGAGCGGCTCGCGCAGGCGCCGGTACTCGTCCGCGATCGCCCGCACGACCTGCCCGCGCACCGGCGCGGGAACCTCGCGCCACCGTCTGAACGCGGCGTCCGCTTCCCCGATCGTGTGCTCGCACGACGCACCATCGTCCAAGCGAACGCCGGCGATCGGCTCGCCTGTCGCGGGATTGGTCGAGACGACGAACCCCGCGCCTCGCGCCGCGCCGGCCTCCACCACGCGCGGGTGGCCGGCGACGCCGAGCGCATCGAGCAACGGATGGGGCATGAGCGAACTCTAGGCCCCCACGAGCGATCACCGAGTCACTCCAAACGAGCCGCGACCAACGAGCCGCGACCGTCAGGGAGCGGTTCTCACCCACCTACCCCCTCTCCGGCGCCGGCAACGCTCGCAGAAAACCCGCCAGACGCCCGACCGTCGGAGACTCCGCATCACGCACGTACGCCCCGCTCACCGCGCACCCGACCGCAAGGCACTCATCCAGCGCCAGCCCCAACGCCTGCGCCAGCCCAAATCCCGCGTTGAAGTGGTCCCCCGCCCCCGTCGAAAGGCGCGGCCGCGCCGTGAACGGCCCGTCGAACCACGCCGTCGCATCGCCATCCGTTGCACCCGCCGCGCCCTCGCGCACGTGCACCACCACGCAAGCCAGCCCCGCACGCTCGCGCACCCCCGACGCCAGCCGCACGACGAACTCGCCGTACGTCGCGCTCTCACGCACGCTCGGCACGCCGAGCACGCGCGCCATGCGTTCCCCCTCCGCCAGGTTCAGCCCCAGCGTCACCGGCACGAACGCGTTCATCCCCGCCATCAACTCGAGCGCGCGGCGCAGGTCCTCGTCGCTCCGCTTCGCCGGGTCAGAAATATCGATCAGCACGCGCCGACCGCCCCCATGTGCCGCAAGCCCAGGCAGCACCTCGCCGATCAGCCCTTCCCAGATCCCCGGCACGCCCCCGCACAGCGACCAGTTCACCATCACGATCAGCGCGGCCTCCTCGACCCGCCGTCGCACGCCGTCCACGCCGATCGTCCCCACGATCCGATCCCACGTCGCCGCCTGCACGTTCCGCGTCTTGCCGAGCATGATCTTGCCGTCGTCGAACTCGAGCGCGTCCGTGTGCCCCGGCGCTGCGACGCTCACCACCTCCCGGCACCGCGCCGCGAACGGCTCGTAAATCGGTGCAACCCGCGTCGGATCGTCCTCACGCCCCACCGCGCCGATGAAGCACACCGGCACCCCCAGCCGCCCCAACGCCCCCGCTGTCAGCGGCCCGTTCCCGCCGAAACGGTCCTCATCCACCCACAACTCCATGTTCGTGCTGCGCCCCGCGGCCGCCGCGCACCGCCCCGCGAACTCCCCGATCGTCCCGATCCGCTCGAAGTCCGCCCCCTCCATGCTCCGACGGCGATCCACCACCCGGATGATCGAGTCCACGAACCCGTCAAAGCCGACCAGCGCGGGCATCCCTTCGAACCCCGACGCGCCAGCACGCTCGATCGCGTCCGCCGCCGCACGTGCAATCTCGCCCCGATCTCGCCTGCTCATGCGCCAAGCCTACCCGCCGCCCGGCTCTATCCTCCCCCCGATGGGTCCGATCGTCGTCGCCACCGGCAACCCGCACAAGGTCGAGGAACTCCGTGCTATCCTCGGCCCGCTCGACATCGAACTCCTCTCCCTCTCCGAGGCCGGGGACACCGGCCCCGAACCCGACGAACCCGGCTCGACCTTCGAAGAGAACGCCGCGCTCAAGGCCCTCGCCTACGCCGAGCGCACCGGCCGCCTCTGCCTCGCCGACGACTCCGGCCTCGAAGTCGATGCCCTCGCCGGCGCGCCAGGCGTCATCAGCGCCCGCTACCACTCCGACGGCCGAGAGACCGACCTCCCCCGCGCTGAACGCGACCGCCTGAACAACGAACGCCTGCTGAACGAACTCGAAGGCGTCCCAACCGCCCGCCGCACCGCCCGCTTCGTCTGCGCCATGGCTCTGGCGCATCCAGCAAGGAAGGCGCTGGTATGTGTGAGAGGCGCCTTCGAAGGCCGCATCGGCCTCCCCGGCCAGGTCCCCAGAGGCTCCAACGGCTTCGGCTACGACCCCCTCTTCCTCGTCGCCCCCGACTTCAACCGCACCAGCGCGGAACTCTCACCCCACGAGAAGAACCGCGTCAGCCACCGCGGGAACGCCGCCCGAGCCTTGGCCGCGGCCATCTCCGAACTTCTTCGCTCCGGCGCGTGAGCCGCGGGCACGGCCTCCGTTCCTCCACGAGAGGGGATGGCAAAGGGCCGAACCCCGGCACGCAGCAGCAAACGGAGCGAAACAATGGCACGCAGCACCACCCGGAACCGCGGAACCTTCACACTTCTGATCGCGGCGGCGACTATCGCCAAAGCCGCCTGCCTCGCACTCGCGGGCGATCCCCTGGCCGTGGACGTCATGGCCAGCGTCAAGGGCTTCGACAAGCCCCAGAAGATCGGCACCATCAACGCCGCCTCCGGCTACAAGGGCAACGCCAACGCCGTCAGTTCGAAGTTCGAGTTCCACAAGGACTTCGCCTTCCTCGACAAGCACTACGACTTCGACTACGTCAACGTCGTCCGCGACCTCTCCGACGGCTACAAGCCCCTCTTTCCCAAGGGCGCGCCCGCCATCGACCCCCAGACCGGCGACGTCTCCGGCAGCCCGGAGGACGACTACCCCTACTACTACCACTTCAAGAACGAATGGCAGGCCAACAAGTTCGACGGCGGCGTGATCCGCGAGGACGAGAAGTGGTCCATGTTCATCGACTACCCCAAGGCGCCCAAGGGCGACTTCCTCGACTTCACCAACATCCTCGTCGTCCGCGATCACGATTCCGTCAACTTCGAGGGCAAGACCCAGTTCGGACTCCTCACCGCTTTCGACTGGCGCTACGACGGCGCGGACGGCACGGGAAACCGCGGCGTCTCCAAGATCGGCGACCTCCGCGCCACCGACGCCGCGCTCCAGAAACTGGTCAACGACGCCCTCGCCAATGAGCACCTCGGCACCTTCAAGGACTGGTCCGCGATGATCACCTTCACACTCGTGCCCACCCCCGGCACGCTCGCCCTGCTCTCCGCCGGCGCGTTCCTCTGCGTCCGCCGCCGCAGGGCCGCCTGATCGACGCGACCCCCGACCCCACAAGCGCCACGCCCCGAGGAGCGATCCCCGGGGCGTGGTTGCGTCCATGGATGCCGATCAACCGCCGTCGATCAACGGTCGTCCTTCACCTCGAACTCCGCGTCGATCACATCGTCCCCCTTGCCGCCCGACGAGCCTTCGGACGCGGGCCCCGCGGCGCCGCCCGCTTCCTTCGCCGCCTGCTCGTAGATGATGCGGCCCAGTTCCGACGAGGCCGTCTCCAACTCGCGCACCGCGGCCTCGATCGCCGACTTGTCGTCGCCCTTGATCTTGCTCTCGAGGTTGCTCACCGCCGACTCGATCCGGGCCCGGACCTCCGCCGAGACCTTCCCGCCGTGCTCGTCCACCGCCTTGCGCGTCTGGTACACCAGCGAGTCCGCACGGTTCTTCGCGTCGATCAACTCACGCCGCTTGCGGTCCTCCTCGGCGTGCGCTTCGGCGTCGCGCTTCATCCGCTCGATCTCGTCCTTCTGCAGCCCGCCCGAGTTCTCGATCCGGATGTTCTGACTCTTCCCCGACGCCTTGTCCGTCGCCGTTACCTGAAGGATGCCGTTCGCGTCCAGCGCGAACTCCACCTCGATCTGAGGCAGGCCCCGCGGCGCGGGCGGGATCCCGTCCAGCGTGAACCGCCCCAGCGTCCGGTTGTCGCGGGCGAACTCGCGCTCGCCCTGCAGCACGTGGATCTCAACGCTCGGCTGGTTGTCCGTCGCCGTCGAGAAGACCTCCTTCTTGCTCGTCGGGATCGTCGTGTTCCGCTCGATCAGCCGAGTCATCACGCCCCCGAGCGTCTCCACGCCCAGCGAGAGCGGCGTCACGTCCAGCAGCAGCACGTCCTTCACCTCGCCCTGCAGCACGCCGCCCTGGATGGCCGCCCCGATCGCCACGACCTCATCGGGGTTGACGCTCTTGTTCGGCTCCTTGCCGAAGATCTCACGGGCGATCTGCTGCGCCTTGGGCATCCGCGTCGAGCCGCCCACCAGCACCACCTCGTCGATCTTCGACGGGTCCAGTTTCGCGTCCTTCAACGCCTTCAGGCACGGGTCGCGCAGCCGCTTCCACAGGTCCTCGCACAGCGACTCGAACTTGCTCCGCGTCACCGTCACCTGCAGGTGCTTCGGCCCGTGCTGGTCCGCCGTGATGAACGGCAGGTTCACCGTCGTCTCCTGCATGGTCGACAACTCAATCTTCGCCTTCTCCGCGGCCTCCTTCAGCCGCTGCATCGCCATCGCGTCCCCACGCAGATCGATCCCCTCCCGGGACTTGAAATCACCCGCGATGAAGTCGATCAGCCGCTGGTCCCAGTCGTCGCCGCCAAGGTGCGTGTCCCCGTTCGTGCTCAGCACCTCGAACACCCCGTCCCCCACGTCCAGGATCGAGATGTCGAACGTCCCGCCGCCCAGGTCAAACACCGCGATCTTCTCGTTCTTCTTCTTGTCCAGCCCGTACGCCAGCGCGGCCGCCGTCGGCTCGTTGATGATCCGCTCAACCTTCAGCCCCGCGATCTCGCCCGCGTCCTTCGTCGCCTGACGCTGCGAGTCGTTGAAGTACGCCGGCACCGTGATCACCGCACGGTCAACCTTCTCGCCCAGGTAGTCCTCCGCCACCTTCTTCAGGTCCTGCAGGATGAACGCCGACACCTGCTGCGGCGTGTACTCCTTGTCCCGCACCTTCACCCGCACGAAATCCCCCGCAGCCCCGAGCACCTCGTACGGCACCCGCTTCTCCTCGTCCGTCACTTCCTCGTGCCGGCGCCCCATGAACCGCTTGATCGAGTAGACCGTGTTCTTCGGGTTCGTCACCTGCTGGTGCTTCGCGGGCTGGCCGACCAGCCGCTCGCCCTTGTCCGTGAACGCCACCACCGACGGCGTCGTCCGGTTCCCCGACGAGTTGATGAGCACCTTGGGCTGGCCGCCCTCCATGATGGCGACGACCGAGTTCGTCGTGCCCAGGTCGATCCCGATGATCTTCGACATTGCACACACCTCCGAGTCGGGGCCACGCCGACCGTAGCGGGCCGCTCAACCGCTTCAAGGCAAGGACGATGCCAGCCCGACCGCCCGGCGACACCCGCGATCCGCACGCACGCTCCGCCGACCCGTGCCCGACGCCGCCCCCGCCTGCCGATCTGGCAGCCGGCCTCAACCCATCCCCGGCGGCCGCACGAACGCCCGCGATCCAAACCGGTACGCCGCCAGCGCCCCGAACAACGCCCACAGATAGTTGTTGTTGTACGTCCCGTACGCCGTCCGGATCGCCGACAGCCGATCAGCCCCCGTCCACCCGCTCGACACCTCCGGCAGCGGCCAGACCGACGCCGCGATCGCCCCCAGCGTCGCCGCGACCGCGCACACCCCCAGCCGCCAGTCCCCGCGACCCCCCACCCGCAACGCAATCGACCCCACGAACGCCCCCAGCGGCCACGCCAACGAATCAAACCGCCGCTCGGTCAGGTGCGCCGCCAGCAGCCACACGCCCA
>DAOMNQ010000010.1:0-64862 GCA_035443945.1 Phycisphaerales bacterium
AGCGTGCTGAGCGTGGATGTGCCGATCGCGGAGGTGCGCGAGTGGCGGCGGGTGTTCCCCGCGCTCAAGGATGCGAGGCTGATCCGCGCTGAAGAGGCTCACGCGGAGGCGCAGAGTCGCGGAGGGGGAGAGGGCTGAGGCGGGGCGTAAGATCGAGGCATGTCGAAGGGGCTTGAGGTGCCTGCCGGACGGACGGTCGATCCGGTGATGGCGCAGCACCGGGCCGCGGCGTTCGCGAAGCGCTCGATCAAGACGACGGCCAAGGCCGCGGGCTTGCGGCTGGCCCTCTCGATGGTCGACCTGACGACGCTGGAGGGGAAGGACTCGCCGGAGAAGGTGCGGAGTTTGTGCCGCAAGGCGGTTCGGCCGTTCGAGCGCGATGTGGACGTGCTGGGGGAGCGGCTGCCGAGTTGCGCGGCGGTGTGCGTCTATCCGAGCATGGTGGCGGTGGCACGGGAGGCGTTGGAGCAGGCGGGCGGGCGAGACGCCAGACCTGTCGGGAGCGGAGTCAAGGTCGCCAGTGTGGCGACGGGGTTCCCGAGCGGGCAGTACCCGCTGAGCGTGCGCCTGCGCGACATGGAGCAGGCGATCGCGGCCGGGGCGGACGAGATCGACATGGTCATCAACCGCGGCGCGTTCCTCGCGGGTCGGTACGCGGAAGTGGTGGAGGAGATCCGTGAGGTGGTCGCGGTGTGCGAAGGGGCAGCGCGGCCGGTTCATCTGAAAGTGATTCTTGAGACCGGCGAACTCGAGACGCTCGACAACGTCAGGCGGGCGAGCGACATCGCCATCGCGTGCATCCGCGACGGCGACTTCATCAAGACCAGCACGGGCAAGGTGCAGCCGGCGGCGACGATGCCCGTCACGCTCGTGATGCTCGAAGCGATCCGAGACGAATGGCTCGCGCGAGGCCGACGCATCGGCATGAAGCCGGCGGGGGGTATCCGGACGGCCAAGCAGGCCCTGCACTACCTGGTGATGGTGATGGAGACGACTTGGGGGATAGGGATCGAGGCACCGGGGCATCAAGGCACCGGGGCAGGGACGAGCGCATGGCTCTCGCCTGCCCTGTTCCGCTTCGGGGCGAGTACGCTGGTCAACGACCTGCTCAGACAGATCGTGAAGGAACGCACCGGGCGGTACACGGCGGGGTACGACTTCTCGGAGGCGTGATGCTGCACCGGGCACGCCTGATCGTGGTGTTCGTGCTGGTCGGCGTGGTCGCCAACGTGCCTGTGGCGTGGGGGTGCGCGGCGTTCGCTCCGCTTCCGCTCGGGCACGCAACGCTGGAGGATAATCTGAGCACGTCGTGGGTTCGGTTCATGCCAGAGGACATCGGTGCCCCGACACGTGCCTTTCGCGCGACGCACGCCGGCGCAACACATTGGCAACTGCACAAGGAACTTTACGAGGGCGCGTCGGAGTCGAACCCGCGGGACGTTCACGTTGTGAACCGTTGGGCGTTTGGATTCCCGACGCGTTCGCTGTACGTCCATGCGGTGTGGTCTCCCGTGCCGACGCCCGGCGTGCGGCCGACGTGGAAAGCGGGGATTCGCTTCACGCCGAACTTTTCGGAGTGGATGATGCGTGCCGGAAGAGCCAACATGGGCGCACTGCCGATCGCCCCGCTCTGGGGCGGGTTTGCGATCAACGCGGCGTTCTACGCCATCATCGCTGGCATGCTGTGGATGACGTACAAGCGTACAAGAGCGATGAAGAGACTCCGCAGCGGCCTCTGTGTCCACTGCGGCTACGACGCCCGCTCCCTTGCCGTGTGCCCCGAGTGCGGTCACGCTTGCGCAACATCCACGGCCTCGCGCGTGGCACGCGATGCCGGGGGCGGGTAGAACGGACCCATGCTCGCCGGCCGCACCAAGAAACGTACATCCGGGACTTGCGGGTACACGATGTCCAACGGCGCTTCTGCGGGGGCTCAGCGCGCGGCGACCCCGCTGGGGTCGGAGAGGAGATGCGCGGGCGTGTTCCGGGGGTTTCGCTCGTCGCGGACTCCTCGCTCAACCCCCGGCGACTCACGTCCAGCCCTACGGGCTGAAATGCCGCACAGCGATTCTCCCAGGAGTTGTCGGATGAACCCTCGAAAGGCCGGGTGGCTTCGATTCGCACTGCTGTCGCTCGCCCTCGGCGTCGTGGTGACCGTTGCCGTCGCGTGGGCGTTCGCGCTGCTCGGCACATTCAGCGACGGCCAACTCCACGTGAACTACGGCGGCGACGGCCTGCCGCGCCCGGTCATCCCGCCGCCGGAGGGGTGGGACGTCGCCACATGGCGGGAGTTGCACGGCCTCGGGCTGCGCATGGATATGGTGAGCGAGCGGGAGTGGGTCGGCTCGTCGCTCATCCTGTCGCTGAACGGCGGGCCGCAGCGGACAGTGACGCATTACCGCGCCGGGTTCCCGTTCCTCGCGCTGCGGTGGCTCGGCGAGGGGAGCGACGTGCCCGAGCAGAACACGACGGGCGTCGCTCGGGCGTGGTGGATGGGGATCGACGCTGGCCTGCCCGTGCGCGCCGGCGGCGTGCCGCGCTCGGGGATCGACCCGCGCCTGCCGATCCGCCCGGTGTGGCCGGGCTTTGCGCTGAACACGCTGCTCTACGGCGCGGCTGCGTGCGGCGCGACGCTGGCCGTCGGCACGCTGCGGCGCGGTCGGAGGAGGCGGCGCGGACTGTGCGCATGGTGCGGATACGATGTCGTCGGCCTCGCGGTCTGCCCGGAGTGCGGGAGGGCGACGGGGCGGTGAAGGAGGCCGACATGACCCGCCAGGCCGCGTCCGCCCCCCGACGGCTGGACTTCGCCACGGAGTTGACGCGGTGGGAGTATGCCGCTGCGCCGGAGACGACGAAGGTCGAGATCGCGCCCCGCTACGGGCACTTCATCGGCGGCGAGTTCGTCGGGCCGACAGGGGGGGGCGGGCACTTCGCGTCGGTCAACCCGGCGACGGAGCAGCCGCTGTGCGAGGTGGCGCAGGGGTCGGAGGCGGACGTGGACGCGGCGGTGCGCGCGGCCCGCGACGCGCTCCCCGCGTGGGCCGGGCTGCCGTGCAAGGAGCGGGCGAAGTACGTCTACCGCATCGCGCGGCGCATCCAGGAGCGGGCGCGCGAACTGGCCGTGCTCGAGACGATGGACGGGGGCAAGCCGATCCGCGAGAGCCGCGACGTGGACATCCCGCTCGCCGCGGCGCACTTCTTCTACCACGCGGGGTGGGCGGACAAACTGGAGTTCGCGTTCGCGGGGAGCAGGCCGAAGCCGGTGGGAGTCTGCGGGCAGATCATCCCGTGGAACTTCCCGCTGCTGATGGCGGCGTGGAAACTCGCGCCCGCGCTGGCGTGCGGGAACACGTGCGTGCTCAAGCCCGCGGAGACGACGCCGCTCACCGCGCTGCGCCTCGCCGAGATCTGCGCCGAGGTCGGCCTGCCGCCGGGCGTGGTCAACGTCGTGACGGGCGACGGCCGCACGGGCGCGGCGCTCGTGAACCACCCGGGCGTGGACAAGATCGCCTTCACCGGCTCGACCGAGGTCGGCAAGAAGATCGCCGCGGCTGTGGCGGGCACGGGCAAGCGGCTGACGCTCGAACTGGGCGGCAAAAGCCCCAACATCGTCTTCGAGGACGCGAGCATCGACCAGGCGGTCGAGGGGATCATCGAGGGCATCTATTTCAACCAGGGGCACGTCTGCTGCGCGGGGAGCCGGCTGTTCGTGCAGGAATCCGTGCTGGACGAGGTCGTCGAGAAACTGCGCATCCGGATGGCGAGCCTGCGCGTCGGCGATCCGCTGGACAAGAACACGGATGTCGGCGCCATCAACTCGAAGCAACAGTGGGAGACGATCCGGCGGTACGTCGAGGCAGGCGTGAACGAAGGTGCGCGGTTTCACGAGACGAACGGCCGGCCTCTCCCCGAACGCGGCTACTGGTGCCGCCCGTGCTTCTTCACGGGCGTGCAGCCGAGCCACGTCGTGGCGCGCGAGGAGATTTTCGGTCCGGTGCTGGCGGTGTTGAGTTTCCGCACGCCGGAGGAGGCAATCACGCGGGCGAACAACACGCCCTACGGCCTGGCCGCGGGCGTGTGGACGGACAAGGGGTCCAAGATCTTCGAGATCGCGCGGCACCTGAAGGCGGGCGTGGTCTGGCTGAACACGTACAACAAGTTCGACCCGGCCTCGCCGTTCGGCGGCTTCAAGGAGAGTGGGTTCGGGCGCGAGGGGGGGTTGCAGGGATTGAGGTCGTACGTACAACTCTGAAACAGATTCACCACAGAGGCACAGAGGTCACAGAGGGGAATCATGGTGGATGAGAGTGGCCGGCAGGACGATCCGCTGACGCGCGAGATCATCGGCGCCGCCATCGAAGTCCACAAGACGCTCGGGCCGGGGCTTCTGGAGTCGGCGTACGAGACTTGCCTTGCGCGTGAGTTGCAGATCCGCGGCCTCGCGTTCACCCGTCAGGTCGAGATCCCGATCGCATACAAGGGCGAGCGGCTCGAATGCGCCTACCGAGCGGACTTGATCGTGGAGGGTCGCGTGCTGGTCGAGTTGAAATCGGTGGATGACATCAAGCCCATCCACGAAGCCCAGCTTCTGACGTATCTCAGACTGACAGGACTGCGTACCGCCCTGCTCCTGAACTTCAACACACCCTTTCTGCGCGGCGGTATCAAACGGTTGTCCCTCTGACAGGTCTTCTCTCTCTGTGCCCTCTGTGCCTCTGTGGTGAATCCCATGAGCGAACGTCTGAGCATCGCAAAGACATACAAACTCTTCATCGGCGGCGCGTTCCCGCGCACCGAGTCCGGCCGGTCGTTGAAGGTGGCGGCGGCGGACGGGCGGGTCGCCGCGCACCTGTGCCGGGCCAGCCGCAAGGACCTGCGCGACGCGGTCGAGGCGGCACGGGCGGCACAGGAGAAGTGGGCCGCGGCGACGGCGTATCTGCGCGGACAGGTGCTGTACCGGCTGGCGGAGATGATGGAGGGGAAGAAGCGCGAACTGCAGGAGGCGATCGACCTGGGGGAAGGCACCGAGGCATCACGGCATCAAGGCATCGAATCCGAGGTGGAGCGGGCGATCGACCGTGTCGTGCACTACGCGGGGTGGGCGGACAAGTACCCGCAGGTGCTGGGGTGCGCGAACCCGGTCGCCGGGCCGTACCACAACTTCACCGTGCCCGAGCCGGTGGGCGTGGTGGGCGTGGTGTGCCCGGACGGGGCCCCGCTGCTGGGGCTGGTGTCGCTCGTTGCGCCGGCGGTGTGCGCGGGGAACGCGTGCGTGGTCCTGGCGAGCGAGCGGAGGCCGGTGGCGGCGTGCGTGCTGGCGGAGGCGATCGCGACGAGCGATATGCCGGGGGGCGTGGTGAACATCCTCACGGGGCTGCGCGAGGAACTCGTCCCCCACTTCGCTTCGCACCGCGGCATCGACGCGATCCACGCGGCGGGCGTGAGCGACGAACACCGGCGCACGCTGGAACTCGGCGCGGCGGAGAACCTCAAGCGCGTGCGGGCGCTGCACCCGGAGCCGGACTGGATCGACGACGCGGCGTGCGAATCGCCCTGGTGGGTCGAGCCGTTCGTGGAGTTCAAGACGGTGTGGCACCCGAGCGGGAGTTGAGGACGGACGAGAGCGCGGGCTGCAGCCCGCGGCTCGGAGGGTCACCGCGCCTGAGCGACTTCGACCGCCGCGACGGCCGTGTCCTCGCGCCAGTGCTCGGGCCAGACGAGTTCGACCTCGGCGTCGAAGAGGGCGAGGAGCGAGCGGAGTTGGCGTTCGATGCTGGCGCGGGCTTCGGCGGCGTACTTGTGCTCGTTCTCGGCGAAGAGGCGGGCGGCCTCGTCCTTGGCACGCTCCATGAGTTCCTTCTGCCGCTCGGCGGTCATCGGCAGCACGTCGATGAGTTGCAGGAGTTTGCCGTCCTGCACGTCGTAGGGCGTGACGTCGGTCAGGCGCAGTTCGCCGTGCGCGGGCGGCAGGCGCAGGCGGTAGCGTCCGGGCGCGATCTCGCGGACGTCCTTCGGGCGGATCTCGGCGAGGTTGATCGAGTACTGCTTCTCGAAGTGGAAGATCATGGCGAGGCGGGCGCGGCTGAGGAGCAGCGGCGGGAGCCACGGCAGGCCGTGCGTGGCGGTTGCGATCTCCTTGGCGCGGACCTCGAGGCCGACGAGTTTGCCGACGGAGGCGACTCGCTCGGCGATGGTGTGCGATTCGACGGTCGTGCGCGCGGCGCGGGGCAGGAAGCGGCGGCTGAGCCACCACACGAGGGCGGCCCCCGCGGCGAAGGCGGCGAGGAGCGCGAAGAGTCCGAGCCAGAACGAGCCGGGCATGGGTGATTATTGGGTCGGTCGGGGGTTGGGTTTCGTCGGGGCCTCGGGGGGCGGTGCAAAGGCCCCGATCACGAGGTGCGCGCTGATGCTGAGCAGGATGGCCGACGCGATGCCCGCGAGGCAGACGACCACGACGCGCACGATGCCGAGCGCGGAGTCCACCGGCGCGAGAATCACCTCGTCGCCGTTGAAGGCGACGATCCAGCCGGCGGCGGCCGCGACGGGCACGGCGCAGGCGAGGCCGATCGCGAGTTTTCGCCACGCGCGGCGTTCGCGGCCGAGCGCGGCGAGCAGCGCCATGACGCCGAGCGCACCCGCGAGCGCGTTCTGCGCGAGGAACCACGGGTCGCGGACGAGGCGGCGCAGGGCGTCGGTGGTGCCGATCGGCTCGGCAGCCGCGCCGAGTACCGCGCTGAACCGGCCGAGCGTTGCCCCGGTGAAGATCGCGCCAGCGAAGCAGACGAGGGCGAGCGCGGGAGCGGGCGTGCCCCGCGAGCGCGCCATGAGCACGGCGAAGAGGCCGGTCGCCGCGATGATGGCCTGGAAGCCGACCGTGAACCAGACCGGCGGAGAGGCTAGGAGCGCAAAAATTGCGCCGGCCGCGCCGAGCAGGCAGGCGATGGCGCCGAGTGCGGCGACGGCTCGCCTGAGAAGTGCGGACATGGATGGTTCGGGTGGGGTCATGGAGTGCGGGGGCGGGCAAAGGCGGGACGCCTGTGCCACCGGTATTGATGCTCTTCAATCGACGGTTGGAGGACGCCGGTTTCGAGAAGCGCGAGGGATGGTTGCCCGTGTGCGAGTCGGGGGCAAGCGGCGGCGGCGTCTGAGCCGATGAGAGGACGGGGGGTTGGTGTGCGCCGTGGCCCGGGCTTTGCGGCCGCGCCGGCTGACCGACACGACGAAGACGGGCGGCTGATCGGGGAGCGTTCGGGATGGGCGGGATCACGACCGGAATCGGGCTGTTCAGCGGGATCGACACGGCGACGCTGATCCAGCAGTTGCTGTCGCTCGAAGCGAGGCCCAAGGCGCTCGCCCAGCGGCGCATGGCCCAGTTGCAGTTGCAGCAGACGGCGTTCATGGACGTGAACGCCCGGATGTCCGCGCTGCGAACGGCGGCGTCGGGCTTCCGGACCAACAAGACGTTCTCCGCGATGGCCGCGTCGAGCAGCAACGCGAACGTGCTGACGGCGACGGCGGGCGTCGGGGCGTCGCCCGGCTCGTACAGTTTCGTCGTCGATCGCCTGGTGTCGAGCCAGCAACTGCTCTCGCGCGGGTTCGCGGATCGGGACGTCTCGTCGGTCGGGGCGACGGCGTTCACGTTCGAATCGGCCGAGGCGCGGCTCGACCGCGACGTTGCGCTGGCGGACTTCAACGGCGGCGAGGGCGTGAAGCGGGGCAAGATCGTCATCGCGCAGGGGTCGTCGAGCGCGACCATCGACCTGTCGAAGGCGGTTACGGTCAACGACGTGATCGACGCCATCAACGCTGCGGCCGAGGTGGACGTCACCGCGAGCGTGAGCGGCGGCCGGTTCGTGATGACGAGCACGGCGGACTTCTCGGTGTCGAGCGCGGCCGGGTTCACGACCGCCGAATCGCTCGGCATCAAGGGATCCTCGGCGTCGGGCACGCTGAACGGGACCGAGGTCTACTACGCGGGGAGCGGGACCGCGCTCGCCGCGCTCAACGACGGCAACGGCGTGTTCATCGGCTCGGACATCAGCACCAGCCGCTACGACTTCGCGATCACGATCGACCCGGGCGGGGCGAATCTCTCGGTGAACGTGAACATCGGCTCGGTGTACGACTCCGAACTGAACGTCGTGCAGGGGCCGGTCTCGACGCTCGGCGGCGTGATCGAGCGGATCAACGCCGCCCTGACCGACGCGGGCCTGAACTCGGACGTTTCAGCGTCGCTCAGCGGCGGCAGGGTCGTGCTGACGGACGCCCAGAACCGCACGATCCAGGTCGCCGAGAAGAGCGCGACTTCGAGCACGGTCAAAGACCTCGGCATCCTCGGCTCCGCGACAGGCACGCTGACGGGCCGGCGCATCCTCGCGGGCCTGAACACGACGCTCGTCTCGAACCTCAACGGCGGGTCGGGCATCGCGGGTGACGGGACGGTCTCGTTCACGGCCCGCGACGGCACGGTGTTCTCGGCCGATCTCTCGGGAGCGGAGACGATCCGCGCGATCGTGACGGCGATCAACGACGCCGCGGGCAACGGCGGGCGGATCGTCGCCTCGCTGAACGGCGCGGGCAACGGGCTGCTCATCACGGACACGACCGGCGGCGGCTCGAACCTGATCGTGACCGGCGAGACGGCCGAGTCGCTCGGCATCGCGACCGACCCCGGCGGAGTGGCGAGTTCGAGCGTGCAGGGCACGAACCTCCAGCACCGCTACGTCACGCTCTCGACGCGAGTCGCCGACCTCAACGGCGGGCGCGGCATCGGCACGGGGACCTTCCGGCTCACCGACGGCAGCGGCAAGACGGCCGTCATCGACATCGGCACCGACACCAAGACCCTCGCCGACCTCATCCAGGAGATGAACGCGCAGGCGAGCGCGCTCGGCCTCAACCTCGTCGCTTCGATCAACGCCAACGGCGACGGCCTGCTCGTCCGCGAAAAGAACGGCGAGCCGGAGGGAGGGGCGGCGATCAAGATCGAGGACCTGACGGGCACCGTCGCCAAATCGCTGCGGATCGCGGGGACGGCGGCGGGCACGGGCGACGACAACTTCATCAACGGCTCCTACGAGACCACCGTCGAGTTCGACGCGGCCGACACGCTGGACGCCGTCGTGAAGAAGATCAACGAGGCCGGCGTCGGCGTGCGCGCCACGATCATCAACGACGGCACAGGCTCCAGCCCGTTCCGCATCAGCCTGGTTTCGGCCGCGTCGGGGCGGGCGGGGCGGTTCATTCTCGACGACGGCGGGCTGGCGCTGGGCCTGGAGACGCTGAACGCAGGGGAGGACGCGCGCGTCTTCTTCGGGTCCAGCGACCCGGCCAAGGCCGTGCTGCTCACGTCCTCGACGAACACGCTGGACACGGTCGTCACCGGCGTGACGATCGACCTGCACTCGACGAACGCCAACCCCGTGACGCTGACGGTCTCGCGCGACACGGGCGGCATCGAGAAAGCCATCGACGACTTCATCAGCGCGTACAACGCCGTGCTGGACCGCGTGAAGACGCAGACGAAGTTCGACCCGGAGACCAACGTCCGCGGCCCGCTGCTGGGCGACTCGACGGTGGCGAACCTGCTCGCCTCGATGCAGCGGACCATCCTCGGGGAGGCCGAGGGCGTGACCGGCCGCTACACCAGGCTGACGGAAGTCGGCGTGCGCGCCGGGGAGGGGGGGAAACTCTCGCTCGACCGCAACCGACTGCGCGAGGCCATGGAGACTGACTTCGCGGCGGTTCAAGAGGTGTTCGCCGCGCGCGAAGTGGCGGCCAAGGAAGAGTTCATCGAGGTCGAGCCGGGCGTGTGGGTGAAGAACACCAGCACCCAGGACGAGTTCTCGAAACTCGGCGTGCTCTTCCGCGTCGAGGAACTGGCGAAGCAGTACGTCGATTCGGTGGACGGCGTGCTGCGGCAGCGCGACCGAACGCTCACCACCCAGATCGAACTCCAGAGCAAGCGCATCGAGGCGTTCGATGTGCGGCTGGAGCAACGCCGCAAACAGCTCGAGGCGCAGTTCCTGGCGATGGAGCGGGCCTTGGCCGCCCTGCAGTCGCAGCAGAGCGCGCTGGCCGGCATCTCGTCGCTGTTGGGGGCGCGCTGAGGCAGGGCAGTTCCGGCCGCCGGAAGCATGGACAGGGCGGGGCGCAAGAACATGCGCGCGGTGCGGGATCTCTCGGCGAGTTGAAGCCCGCGCGGTCTTGAGCCGATACACGGGGCGATGACCACCAGCGACCCATCTGCGGCGGCGACCTACCTCCGGACCCGGGTGATGACAGCCCGCCCCGAGGAACTGCGAATGATGCTGCTGGACGGAGCGCTCCGCTTCGCTCGGCAGGGACGCGAGGGGCTGGAGCGCCGCGACTACGAGGCAAGTTTCACGGGCCTGAGCCAGTGCCAGGACATCGTGATGGAACTGGCAACGTCGATCCGCGCGGACCAGGACCGGGCGCTGGCCGAGCGGGTGCGCGGGCTGTACCTCTTTCTCTATCAAGAACTCGTGCAGGCGAGCGTCGAGCGCGACATCGACCGCGTGGACGGCGTGATCCGGCTGCTCGAGTACGAGCGCGAGACGTGGGCGATGCTGCTGGCCAAACTCGCCGCCGAGCGGTCGGGGCAGGCCGCGCACAAAGCCGAAGCGGCCGTCGAGGCGGCGGCGCGGTCGATCAGCCTCAGCGCGTAGCGACGGCCCGCGAGGCCATGTCCACCAGTTGCGCGGCGAGGTTCTCGAAGATGAAGGCGAGCGGGACGTTTCGCTCGATCTGCCGCTCCGCCTCGGCGACGAGTTCGATCGCGCGGGCACGCACCTCCGGACGACGCGACCCGCGCATCGCCCCGTGGTGGTGGACGGCGACAAGCCGCAGCATGTCGGCGGCGGCGGCGACGTTCGCGGCCTCCTTGCTCGCCACGGGGTTGCGGGCGACCATCGCGGCTGCACGATCGTCCACCAGTTTCGCCATCGTCGCGCCGATCGAGAGGTCGAACTTCCCGCGGTCGGCGTCGGCCAGCATCGGTGCGAGGGCCTCGTGCCACGCCGTCAGGTTGCCCTCGATGACGCGCTTCAGCACGCCCGGGCTGCCGGCTGCGTATCGCAACGCCCACGCCTCGTGCTTCGCGTCGATCGCCGCACCGCCGCGCCGCAGCCACTCGCGCATGTCGGCATCGGCGAGCGGCAGGAACGGGATGCGCTGGCAGCGGCTTCGGATCGTCGGCAGAAGTTCCTCCTCCGCCGGCGTCACGAGGATGATGACCGTGCCCTCGGGAGGCTCCTCGAGCGTCTTGAGCAGCAGGTTCTGGGCGTCGCCGCCGAGCAGGTGCGCTTCGTCCACGATGAAGACCTTGGCGACGAGCGACGGCTCGTGCAGGTTGCGCGTTCGCGTCGCCGGCTCGACCAGGAACTCCTCGGCGATGCCGAATGGGATCGTGCGCTGCTTCTGGCCGCGCACGCTCGCCTCGCGGCTGAACGGCGTCAGTTCCTTGTTCACGACGTGCAGGTCGGGGTGCGCGGCGGCCGCGAGGAGGCGCTGGACGTGCGACTCCGGGTCGGGCGTGCGGTCGTCGTCGGGATTGGTGGTCGGGTCCAGGACGGCGGCGGCGAAGGCGAGCGCGCTCGTGAACTTGCCCACGCCCTCCGGGCCGTGGAAGACCCATGCGTGATGGACGCGCCCTGAGCGCATGGCGGCCCGCAGCAACTCGACAGCGTGTGCCTGCCCGAGCACGTCGCGCAACGCAAGGGGGGGGGCATGGGCCGGCGGGGCCTCGGGCGTCTCGGCGGCGGGCTGCCTGGCGGGTCGCTTGGCCATGCCGGAGGGTAGGACGCCGGGCCTCAGACGCCGCGCAGTTTGTTGATCCCGTTGTGGGCGGCGACCTTGTAGCACTCGGCGAGCGTCGGGTAGTTGAAGACGGCGTTCACGAAGTAGTCCGCGGTGGCGTTGAAGGCCATGGCGCACTGGCCGATGTGGACCAGTTCCGTCGCCCCGGTGCCGATGATGTGGACGCCGAGCACGGCCCGCGAGTCCTGGTGGATGAGCATCTTGAGCATGCCGATCTCGTCGCCGAGGAGTTGGCCGCGGGCGATCTCGCGGTACTGGGCGACGCCTGCCTCGTAGGGGATCTCCTGCTCGGTGAGAGCCTCCTCGGTCCAGCCGACCATCGAGATCTCGGGAATGGCGTAGATGCCGTAGGGCAGGTGCCCGCTCACGACCTCGCACCGCTCGCCGAACATCTGGCAGACGGCGAGACGCCCCTGCTCCATGCTCGTTGACGCAAGGGCGGGGAAGCCGATTACGTCGCCGCAGGCGTAGATGTGCGGCACGGTGGTGCGGTAGTGCTCGTCCACGGCGATCCGCCCGCGGCTGTCGGGCTTGATGCCGGCGTGCTCCAGGCCGAGGTCGTCGGTCGCGCCCTGGCGGCCGATGGCGTAGAGGAGGCAGTCGGCGCGGAGCGTCTTGCCGCTCTCGAGCACGGCCTCGACCATCACGCGGTCGGCGGAGCGAGCGCCGGGAGGCGCCTCGATCGTGCGCACGGAGACGACCTTTTCTCCGAGTCGGAGCGTGAGGCCGTTCTGGCGGAGGTGGTACTGCAGGGCCTCGATGATCTCGCCGTCGGCGAAGTCGAGGAGGCGCGAGCGGCCCTCGATGAGCGTGACCTTCACGCCCAGCGCGGAGAGCATGGAGGCGTACTCGACGCCGATGACACCGCCGCCGACCACGAGCATCGAGTGCGGGAGGAACGGGAGGCGGACGAGTTCGTCCGAGGTGACGACGGTGCGGTCGTCGAAGGGGATGCTCGGCGGGCGGGCCGGCACGGTGCCGACGGCGATGAGGAAATGGTCCGCGGCGAGTCGCTGCGAGCCGGTCGGGCCGGCGATCTCGACGGTGTGCGGATCGGTGAAGCGGGCGTGCCCGGTGATGACGGAGACGCCGTTGGAGGCCAGTTGCTGCTGGAGGATGCGGATCTCGGCCTCGATCACACGGTCGGCGGCGGCCTGAATGGCCCGGAAGGTCGCGTTTCGGGCCTCGAGAAAGTCGTGGACGAGCGGCGTCGCCGAGACCCGGCCCCCGGCACGGAGAATCGCCTCGCGCAGAGCCTTCGAGGGGATGGTGCCCGTGTTCACGCCCGCCCCGCCGACGACGGTCTTGCGCTCGACGATGCAGGCACGCTTGCCCAGTTTGGCCGCCTGAATGGCGGCCCGCGCGCCCGCCGGGCCGGAGCCGATGATGCACAGGTCGTAACGGTTCATGGTGATTCCGGGATCATGGCCGAGGACTCAGATGGCGGGCGGGACGCCCGCCCCACTGGAAGGCGACCCGCTCGGGCAGCCTACCGGATGAATCGGGCGTTCGAGGGGGCATCCCTACAATGCGGCCCGACTCGGGAGTTTCCCGCATGCACCGACTGACCGCCGACCAGGTTCGCAGCACGTTCGTCGAGTTCTTCCGCGAGCGCGGGCACACCCTCGTGCCCTCCAGCCCGGTCGTGCCGCACGACGACCCGACGCTGCTCTTCGCCAACGCGGGAATGAACCAGTTCAAGCCGCTCTTCCTCGGGACCGCCGCGCCGGGCAGCCCGCTGCACGGGCTGAAGCGTGCGGCGAACACGCAGAAGTGCATCCGGGCCGGTGGCAAGCACAACGACCTCGAGGACGTGGGGAAGGACACCTACCACCACACCTTCTTCGAGATGCTCGGCAACTGGTCGTTCGGTGACTACTTCAAGGCCGAGGCGATCGGGTGGGCGTGGGAACTGCTGACGAAGGTCTACGGCGTGCCGGGGGACCGGCTGTACGCGACGTATTTCGGGGGCGACCCGGCGACGGGGCTGCCCGCGGACGAGGAGGCCCGGGAGTTGTGGCTGCGCCACCTGCCGGCGGGGCGCGTGCTGCCGGGGTCGTTCAAGGACAACTTCTGGGAGATGGGGGAGACCGGGCCGTGCGGGCCGTGCTCGGAGATCCACTTCGACCGCATCGGCGGACGCGACGCGGCGAGACTGGTGAACACGGGCGACCCGGACGTGATCGAGGTCTGGAACCTGGTCTTCATCCAGTTCGACCGGCAGGCGGACGGGTCGCTGCGCCCGCTGCCCGCGCGGCACGTGGACACGGGGATGGGGCTGGAGCGGCTGACGAGCATCCTCCAGGGCGCGCGGAGCAACTACGACACGGACCTCTTCTCGCCGCTGTTCGAGGACATCATGCGCAAGACCGCCGCGCCGCACGAGTACCGCGGCCGGCTGGGCGAGCGCGACGAGGGGCGGGTAGACACGGCGTATCGCGTGATCGCGGACCACGTGCGGACGCTGACGTTCGCCATCGCCGACGGTGCGACGCCGAGCAACGAGGGACGCGGCTACGTGCTGCGGCGGGTGCTGCGGCGGGCGGTGCGGTTCGGGCACCAGTTCCTCGGGGCGCGAACGGGGTTCCTGAGCGAGGTCGTGCCGGCGGTGGTGCGGACGATGGGCACGGCGTTCCCGGAACTCCGCGCGGCAGAGGCGCGCGTCGTCGAAATCATCCATGAGGAAGAGGTGAGTTTCGGGAAGACGCTGGATCGGGGGATGAAGTTGTTCGAGGAGGCGGCGACCGCAGCCGGCAATCTTGCCCTTGCGACACGCTCCACCGGCGGAGAGCGTGCGATGGACTACGCGATCCGCTACGCCACCACCCATGGCCTGCTCGATCCCGCGAAGTCCCCCCAGCAATTCTCGGCTGCGGGGGTGAACTGGAATGGTTTCACCGGCAGACCTCGTCCGGTGATCTCAGGCGAAGACGTGTTTACGCTCTACGACACCTACGGCTTCCCGCTAGACCTGACGGTGTTGATGGCGGAGGAGCGGGGGATCGGCGTCGATACCGAGGGCTTCGAGCGGCTGATGGCGGAGCAGCGCGAGCGGTCGCGGGCGGGGGCGAAGGAGGGGGGGGGCGGGCTGACGCTCAGCGCGGAGGCGATCGACCGGCTCGGGAAACTGCGCGTCAAGCCGACGAACGACTCGGACAAGCACCACGGACGCGACCTGCGCGCGACCGTGCGGGCGGTCTGGAACGGCGCGAACTTCGACGAGCACACGACAGCGTCGGACGGGCACGCTCGCGTCGGCGTCATCCTCGACCGGACGAACTTCTACGCCGAGTCGGGCGGACAGGTGGCCGACCACGGGCGGATGCTGGTGACGAGGGAAGCGAGCGGCGGCCTGCCGCACGGGGGCGAGTTCCGCGTCGAGGACGTGCGCTCCTTCGGCGGCTACGTCGTGCACATTGGCCGCGTCGTGCGGGGCGAGATCCGCGTGGGCGACGACGTGCAACTGCACGTGGACCACTCGCGTCGCGGGCCGACGGCCGCGAACCACACCGCGACGCACCTGCTGAACCTCGCGCTGCGGCGGACGGTCGGGGCGCACGTGGACCAGAAGGGGTCGCTCGTCGCGCCGGATCGGCTGCGGTTCGACTTCGCCAACAACGGGCCGGTCTCGCCGGAGCATCTGGGCGAGTCGGAGCGGATCGTGCGCGAGTTGATCGGGCGCGACCTGCCCGTCTACGCGGACCTCGCGCCGCAGTTCGTCGCGCGGGGGATCACCGGGCTGCGGGCGGTCTTCGGCGAGGCGTACCCGGACCCTGTGCGCGTCGTCTCCATCGGCGTGCCGGTGAGCGATCTGCTGGAGAAGCCGGACGACCCGCGCTGGGCGGAGTACTCGGTCGAGTTCTGCGGCGGGACGCACCTGGCGAGCACGGGCGAGGCGATGGAGTTCGCCCTCGTCTCCGAGACCGGCATCGCCAAGGGCGTGCGCCGGATAGAGGCGGTGACGGGGGCGGCCGCGCTGGCGGCGCACGCGGCGGCGGACGCGATGGCGGCGCGCATCGAGGCGGCGTCCTCGCTGGCGGCGTCGCGGTTGAGGGCCGAGGTCGCCGAGATCGGCGCGGAGATCGACGAGTTGACGATGCCGGTTGCCCGCAAAGCCGAACTCCGCGCTGCGCTCCTCGGGCTGCAGGAGCGGCTGAAGTCCGCGGCGAAGGAAGAATCGAAGGCGAAGTCCGCGGAGGCGGCGCACCTCGCCAAGCAGATCGCCGAGTCCGCGGGCGTCTCGCCGGACCCGATCATCGTGGCGACGCTGGACGCGGGCGGCGATCGGCAGGCGTTGCAGGCCGCGCTCCAGACGATCCGCGACCGCTGCCCGCGCAAGGCGGTGATGCTGCTGAGCGTGGACGACGGAGAGAAGCCGGCGGTGTCGATCATCGCGGGCGTGCCCGAGGAGTTGGTGAAACTGGGCATCCGCGCCGGCGACTGGGTGCGCGAGGCGGCGCAGGCCGTCGGCGGTAAGGGGGGGGGACGCCCGGACCAGGCCCAGGGCGGCGGGCCGGAGGTCGGCAAGGTGAAGCAGGCCGTCGCCGCGGCCCGGACGTGGGCGATGCGGCAGGTGACCTCCAACGCGTGAGCGGGGTGCCGGATGGCGCGACAGCCGGGCGAGCCGCCGGAGTTGCCGGAGGAACTGCGGCCCAGGCCGCGCCCGACACGCCCGGGCGAGCCGAGGCCGAAGCGGGTGGTTTCCGCCCTCGGACCCATCGCCGCGGTGGGGACGGTTGGGACGGAGTTCGTGGCGGCTGTGGGGCTGCTCGCCCTGGGGGGGTGGTGGCTGGACGGGAAGTTCGGGACGGCCCCGGTCCTGACGCTCGTGGGGATGGTGCTCGGCCTGACCGTGGGGACGTGGCGGCTGCTGCGGGCTGTCAAGGAACTGAACAAGCCGCCCAAAAAGGCGGCCGGCGGGCGGGACCGGCCTGGACCGTGAAAGGTGGTGGCTCTCGCTCGCCGGGGGTGGTGGTGGCTGCTATTCTTCCCGTCCTACGGGACTGGCTGCGGCGTCATGGGAATCGCCGGGCCGAACCCCGAGGGGTTTCGGACGCCACCATGACCGCGAGCGCCTCCCAACCGACGGTGCGGCTGCCCCTGCCGAGACTCGGCGCGGCCGTCGCGCTCGGGACGCTCGCGGGTGCGGGGCTGGCCGCCGTCGTGTGGGTGCTCGTGGGCGAAGAGGGCGCGACGCGTGCCGTGATACTCGCGACGATCGTGTGCCTTGCCGCGGCGGTGGCGGGGCTTGTGCCGGCGTGGCTCACAGGCGAGCGGAGCGTGATGGCGGCGACGGCGAGCGTGATCGCCGGCACGACGCTGCGCATGGGCGCGGCGGTCGGTCTGGGCTGGGCGGTCTACGCTGCCCAAGGGCTTGAAAAACTACCGTTCTGGACCGCGCTGCTCGCGGCGCAGGCGGGCGCGCTGGCGGCGGAGACGAAAGTGGCGGCGGGCGTTGGTCGGCGGCTCGGCGCCGGGGAGAAGAGCGGGTCATGAGCGCGTTGCTGACGCTGGCTGCGGACAACCCGATCTCGCACGTCATCGATCATCCGCTGTGGGTGGTGGACG
This sequence comes from Phycisphaerales bacterium, assembly GCA_035443945.1. GTDB lineage: Bacteria > Planctomycetota > Phycisphaerae > Phycisphaerales > UBA1924 > CAADGN01. Next base: position 17,407 of record DAOMNQ010000010.1, read on the forward strand.
GGTGGTGGCTGTGGTCGGCGAACATGACGAACCTCGTCATCTCCGCCGCGATCCTGCTGATCCTCGGGCCGTACGTGGCGAACAAGATCGCCACCGGGCCGGAGAGCGAGGGCAACGACCGCTACCTCACGAAGAACGCGTTCGCGAGCACGATCGAGGTGATCTGCACGTACCTGCGCGACACGACGATCCGCCCGCTGCTGCACGAGCGGACGGAGAAGTACCTGCCGTTCCTGCTGACGGCGTTCTTCTTCATTCTCGTGAACAACCTCATCGGACTGGTCCCGCTGCTGGACATCCACAACCTGACGTTCACGGGCCTCAAGGAGCGGCACCTGGCCTGGGTCGGCGGAACGGCGACGCAGAACCTGTGGATCACGGGTGGGATGGCCCTCATCTCGGCGATCGTCTTCAACATCGGCGGGCTGCGGAGCCTCGGGGTGAAGGGGTACATGGCCCACATGACCGGCGGCGTGCCGATGAAGCCGATGTTCCTGCCGGTGATCCTGCTGGTTGTGGTGATCGAACTGGCGGGCGCGCTGCTCATCAAGCCGGCCGCGCTCGCCATTCGTCTCATGGCGAACATGACGGCGGGGCACATCCTGCTGGCGGTGCTGCTGGGGTTCCCGGCGGCGGCGTTCGCGGGCGGCTGGGCGCTGGGCGTGCCGGTCACGCTCGTCGCCGGGCTGGGGGCGATCGCGGTGTACCTGCTGGAGATCTTCGTCGCGCTGCTGCAGGCGTTCGTGTTCATGTTCCTGACGACGGTGTTCATCAGCCAGTTGATGCCGCACGGGCACCACGACGACGAGCACGGCCACGAGCACGGGGAGGGCCACGCGCACGCGGCGGCGCACTGAGACGGGTACGGGTCCGATGGTCGGGGCGTCGCGGCGCGTGTGCCGGACAGGCCCCATTGAAGGATTCTCGCAACGAGTTCACTGAATCTGAAAGGGATCGGTAGAGCCATGAAGAACATCGTGAAGCACGCTCTGATCGCGACGGCCGCGGTTGCTGTGTTCGGCCCTGCGCTGGCGATGGCGCAAGATTCGGCGGCGGTCGAGGTGGCGGCGGCCTCGACGGGCAAGATCGGCAAGGGCCTGGCCGCGATCGGCGCGGGCATCGCCGTGCTCGGCGGCGGCCTGGGCATCGGCCTCATCGGCAAGGGCGCGGTCGAGTCCATCGCACGCCAGCCCGAGGCCTCCGGCCCGATCATGACCAACATGATCCTCTGTGCGGCCCTCGTCGAAGGCGCCACGCTGTTCGCGGTCGTCGTCGGCATGATCGCCTGACGCGGCACGGAACGACAACACCCGTGCGCCGGCCGAAGGGGCGGCGCGCGGATTCGAGGCCTGTTCACACACCGCCCTTGCGCGGGAGACGACCCATGGAACGATTGATGCGTGCGGTGGCGATGGCGGGAATGACGCTGGTGCCGGCGGCCGCGTTCGGGGCCGCGGACGAGGCCAAGGGCGAGCCGAGCGTGATCCACGCCCCGAACGCGGGCGTGATGTCCGGCATCATGGCCGTCGTCGTGTTCCTGCTCGTCTACATGATCCTCGCCACCAAGGTCTGGCCGAAGATCGCCAAGGGCCTGAAGGAGCGCGAGGAGAAGATCCGCCAGGAGATCGCGGCGGCGGAGGCGGCCCGCCAGCAGGCCGCGGACGCACTGGCGATGTACCAGCAGAGCCTCGCCGAGGCACGGGCCGAGGCCCAGAAGATGCTCGACGAGACGCGGTCGCAGCAGCAGAAACTCGCGGCGGAACTCAAGGCGAAGGCGGACGTGGAACTCGGGCAGATGCGAGAGAGGGCGCTGCGGGACATCGAGGGCGCGAAGCGTGCGGCCCTCAACGAGGTGTATGCGGACGCGGCCGGCCTCGCGGCGATGATCGCGTCGAAGATCCTCCGGCGCGAGATCAACGCCGCCGACCACCAGGCGTTCGTGGACGAATCGCTCGCGGAACTCGAGTCGGCCCGCTCGTGAGGCGGCGAGGAAGGAACCGTCCATGCCTCTGATCGAATCCAAGCCCGACGCCGTGGCGAACACCTACGCCCGCAGCCTCTTCGAGATGGCCGAGGCGGATGGCGGGCGCGAGAAGTCCGAGTCGATCCTCGACCAGTTGGAGGATGTGCTCGAGATGGCCCGCTCGGACGGGCAGTTCGGCGAGTTCCTCGCCTCGCGCGTGCTGGGCGTGAAGGCCCGCGAGGGCGCGCTGCGGCGGATTTTCGAAGGTAGGTGCGACGACCTGCTCCTGCGATTCCTGCTCGTGCTGAACAGAAAAGAGCGGCTCGGGCACCTGCCGGCGATCGTCGCGGCCTACGACGCCATCGTCCAGGAACGCTTCGGCCGCGTCGAGGTGGACGTCTTCACCGCCGCCCCCGTGAGCGCGAACGAACTCGCCGCGGTGCGCGAGCGTCTCGGACGCGCCCTGAACAAGGACGTCATCGTCCATCCCTACGTGGACGAGTCCATCATCGGCGGCGTGCGGTTCCGCATCGGCGACCAACTGGTGGACGCCTCGGTGGCGACGCAACTGCGACGCATGCGCGAGCAACTGACCTCGCGCGGGGCGGCCGCGGTGCGCGGCAACGCGGCGCGGATCATCGGCAACGACGGCGGGTCGTAACCCCCCCACCGCCGCGCGATCGGCACAGGACGAGGAGGCACAGGGATGGCGAAGAAGAGCGTCGGGGCCGTCGAGGTCGCCGGCAAGCGCGTGCTCGTGCGCGTGGACTTCAACGTGCCGATCGACGGCGGCGTGATCGGCGACGACCGGCGCATCCGCGAGGCGCTGCCGACCGTCAGGTCCGTCATCGACCGCGGCGGGCGGGCCGTGCTGATCTCGCACCTGGGGCGCCCCGAGGGCAAGGGCTTCGAGGAGGCGTACTCGCTCCGCCCCGTCGCGGCGCGCCTGGGCGAGTTGCTCGGCAGGCCGGTCGCGTTCCCGTCGAAGGACTGCACGGACGAGGCCGCGCTGAACGCCGTCAACACGATGAAGGACGGCGAGGTCGTGCTGCTCGAGAACCTGCGATTCCACAAGGGCGAGAAGGACGGCGACGCGGCGTTCGCCGGACGGCTCGCCCTGCTCGGCGACGTGTACGTCAACGACGCCTTCGGCACCTGCCACCGGGCGGACGCCTCGATGGTCGCCCTGCCGCGCGCGATGCAGGGCCGGCCGCGCGTCGTCGGGCTGCTGGTCGAGAAGGAGATCCGCTACCTGAGCGACGCGCTGCGCGCCCCGGCCAAGCCGTTCGTGGTCGTGCTCGGCGGGGCGAAGGTGTCGGACAAGATCGGCGCGGTGGGCCACCTGCTGCCGAAGTGCGATGCGCTGCTGGTCGGCGGGGCGATGGCGTACACCTTCCTCCGTGCGCTCGGGCGGCAGGTGGGCGAGAGCCGCGTCGAGGAGAGGTTCGTCGCCGAGGCGAAGAAGATGATCGAGGAGGCGGCCCGCCTGAAGTGCGACCTGCACCTGCCCGAGGACCACATCTGCTCGACGCAGTTCGCCGAGACCTCGGGGCAGGTCGAGGTGCAGCGCGAGCACGTCAAGCCCGGCTTCATGGGGCTGGACATCGGGCCGGCGACGCAGGCGACGTTCGCCCGCGTGCTCCGCGGCGCGAAGACGATCGTCTGGAACGGGCCGATGGGCGTCTTCGAGTGGATGCCCTTCCGCGTCGGCACGCAGCAGGTCGCCCGCGCCATCGCGGACGCGACGGCCGCCGGCGCGACCAGCATCGTCGGCGGGGGCGACACGGCCGCCGCGGTCGAGCGGTTCAAACTCGCTGACAAGATGTCGCACGTCTCCACCGGCGGCGGGGCGAGCCTCGAAATGCTCGAAGGCAAGCGCTTCGCGAGCGTGGACCTGCTCGACGAGGCGTAGGCTTGGCCACGCCATGAGCCACCGCCCGCCGGTGCGCGACCTGCTGGTGCTCGCCGCCCTGTGCGCGGTGGTGTTTTTCCTCGGCCTCTCCACGCACGGTCTGACCAACTGGCAGGAAGCCCAGCGCGCGCTCGTCGCCCGCGAGATGCACGACCGCGGCGAGTGGCTCGTGCCGATGGTGCACGACCGGCCCTACCTCGCCAAGCCGCCGATGGTCTACTGGGCGCCGATGGCCCTCGCGCGGCTGACGGGCACGCGCCCCGGCGAGTGGCACCTGCGTGCGACCGTCGCGCTCGCCTCGTCGCTGGGCGTGCTGGGCGTCTACCTGCTCGGGAGGCGGATGCTGCGCGAGCCGGACGGGGGCGAGGGGGGGGGCCTCGGCGGGCGCGCCTGGGCGCAGCACGCGGCGTGGTGGGCGGCCCTGTTCCTGGGCACGGGCATCCTCTCGGTGCGCTCCGGGCGCATCGGCGAACTCGACGCGATCCTCGTCCCCTTCGTCGTCGGCGCGGTCTGGGCGATCGACGCCGCGTGGCGCTCGCACCGGCAGCGCGGGCGCACGGCGTGGGCGGCGGTGCTGGCGGCGTGCATGTGCGCCGCGGGGGCCGCGCTCACGAAGGGGCCGCCGGGGTTGCTCGTCATCGGGCTGGCCGCCTATGGCGGGATCGCGCTGCGCTGCGCCGTCGAGCATCCGCCCCGCGGCCGGCGGGCGTGGGGCGTCGTCGCGGCGTGTGCGCTCGCGGCGGCCGCGGCGGTGGCGGCAACGCAGGCGGACCAGGTGCGATCGTTCGGCGAAGGCGTCGGCCTCACGCTGATGATGGCGTGCGCGGCCGTCCCCGCCGCGCTCGTCGGCGCGCTGGCTCGCCCCGCGCCGCTGCGGGCGTGCATCGCCGCGTTTGCGCGCACACACCCGGTCGCCGTGCTGGGCGCGGGCACGCTCGCGCTCTGGGCGTGGGGGCGAGCGGTGACGGCCCGCATCGGACCCGACGCCGTGCGGGCCGCGATGGAACTCGAGGCCTCGGAGAACCTGCAACTCTTCGTGCACGAGGCGCCGGTCGCGTACCTGGAGGCGGCGGTCTACGGCGTCGGCCTCGGCTCGATCGCGGCGATCGCGGCCTTCGCGTGGCTCGCCCGCGACCGCGTGCGCCCGACGCCGGGGCTGTGCACGCTCCTGGCGTGGGTGGCCCTGGGCGTGTGCGGGTTCGCCGTGCTGAGCAAGGGCGTGCCGCGCTACCTGACGCCGGTCTGGCCGGGCGTCGCGCTGCTGGGGGGGGCGTGGATGGCGTCGGCGGTGCGCGACTTCGCGCGGGGGCGTGCGCTGGCGCGGGGCGCCGGCGTCGCGGTCGCGGTGATGGCGGTCGGGCATGGCGCGTGGTACGGCTACCTGCGCGAGGCGGTGGAGTCGGAGCGCTCGCCGCGTGCGTTCATCGCCGCGCTGCGCGAGCCGGGGCTGCTGGTCGATCCGTCGCGTCTTGCTTCGGTGGACTTCTGGCACCCGGCGGTGGAGTACTACGCGGGCGTGCGCGTCGAGCCGTACTTCGACGCCGGGCCGGAGACGCGGCATCCGTTCGGCGCGCCGCTGCCGCTGAGCGTGCTGGTGGATCGCGTGCGGGCGGAGGGGGCGTGGACCGTGCTGGTGCGGTCAGCCCCGCACGCCGACGCCGAGCCGGGCGACCCGCTCGACCGCATCCGCGCGGCCGGGCTGGAGGTGACGCCGCTCACCGTCGGGGCGCGCTTCGAGATCGACTACGGGCGCACGGAGGTGATCGCCGTACGCGTCCGCGCGGCGAAACGGTGACCGAGTCTACCGCCCTTCGCCGTCGCGCCGCACGTCCGCCGCCGTCAGCCCGCTGCGCCACGTGCCGCAGTCGGGGCACTTCACGCGGTGGCCGTTGACGATCCGCAGGAGCATCGCGGGTCAAAGAGCGTCAATTGCGGCAAGGTCGTCCTCCGTCGGCTTCGCCACGCCTTCGACTTCAAGGGCGATCTCCTTCCTCCTGTCGCGAAGCCTCGCTCGGGTTTCGATCACTTCGCGCGTCTCAGCCGCGATCGCCGCCCGTAGGGCGCTATCCTTGGGAACGGGAAGCAGCACTTCAAAGAGCCGCTTACCAAGCGTGTCGATGATGTCGCGCGTGAACTGCTTCGAGCGCATCTGGCGTCGGACGATGGGGGCGTTGAGAAGGGCGAGAAGCAGGTACGGATCCATTTCCTTGGGCCGCTCGACCCGAAGTTTGTAAAGGCCGCCGCAGTGAGGATGCGCGTGTCCTTCTCGGTGAGGATGCAGGATGTGCCGACGAGGTACGTGCCGTCGCGGACGACGAAGATGTCGCCCGCCTTGACGTCCTGGCGATTCGCCTCGTAGATATCCTCCGAGACGGCCTGCTTCGGATCGCCCTTGAGTTCCCAGTTCGAGATGTCGGAGGTGCGGATGAAGGGGATGTCGCCCGTCCCGTAGGCCATCCTGCCGACTTCGATCCCTGTTTCCCAAGATAGTACAGCGTCTTTCCCTCCTTTGCACAGGTCCGCCAACTGCACAAACTTGTGTGTGTCGCGCAGCTGGACGATGTCTCGCTCCAACTCGGGGTCGTAATATTTCGGAATAAAGATGTCGCCGCGAACGTCGGACATTGTCATGAGGAAGCCGAAGCGGTCTCTCGTAAGGCCCCTCTTCTTCGCAACCAGATCGGCGTGCCGAGCCTGAACCAGGGGAATATCGTCCAGCAGGACCAACTTCCCGTCCTTGTCCTTCCGGTACGTCGGGTTTGCCCGCGAGTCGTGCCCGCACCACTTGACATCCGCCATGAAGATGTCGTAGTCCTCATTCTCCGTGGGCTTGGTGTTTTCGACGAACAGCACGCACACCTTCGCGTGCGTGCCGCCCTTGCCGCTGGTCTTGAACAGCGGTTCGGGCATCGACACCACGCCGCGAATCTTGGCCCGCCGTTGCAGCCACGTCACCACGTACTCATACGTCGGCATGCCGAATACCGCTTCCGGCAGGACGATCCCGAGCCGCCCGCCGGGCTTGAGCAACTGCAAGCACCGCTCCAGGAACAGAATCTGGGGCGGCTGATCGTCGTGAAGCGTGGCGGTCTTCACCAGCGTCTTGGTTCCCTTGTCCCGCTTCCACTTGTAACCAAGATCGAACTGGGACAGGATCGGTTCGCCTTTGACCACGATCTTCTTGCCGAAGGGCGGGTTGGTCAGGATCACGTCGAACGTGCCTGGCTTGATCTTCTCGCGCATCGTCTCGGGCCAGGACGAGTACGGCTCGAGCGAGTTCCGACAGAACACGCCGCCTCGGCCGTCCCCGACCAGCGCCATGTACGCCTTGCATACCTTTGCGAGGAACGCATCCTTGTCGATGCCTCGAAAGCAATCGGTCGAGACCTGTATCTGACGCCGTGCCAGTTGCGAGGGCTTCCATCCCTTTCGTTTTGCTTCCTCAGCCTGGGCCGCCCAGACGTGGGCGAGCGCTCCGATGAGGAATCCCCCGGAGCCGCACGCCGGATCGATGATCTTCTCCCCCGGCCTGGGATCGACGATCCTGACCATCATGTCCACGACGTTGCGCGGCGTGAAGAACTGCCCCTCTGAGCCGCGGAGAGCGGGGCCGATGAAGACCTCGAAGGCATCGCCGACGGCATCGCGGTCGGCGTCCATGATGCAGTAGTTCTGGAGCTCGCCCACAACGTACCGGAGGCTTTCCGCGTCGAGCCTGATCGTGTCGGACGGCTCGAACACGTCGCCATACATCTTGTTCTTGACCGCATCGAAGAGTCGAACGATCCGTACCTTCACGTCGTCAGCGCTCTCGCCAACGCCGGCCCGGAAGACGACCGTGTCGCCGGGGTCGCACTCCTGCTCGTCCAGAATCTTGCAGAACAGGATGTTGATGATCTCCTGGGCCAGGGCCTCGTCGCGCGTGATGCCGGTTGTCATGCCCGCGAGGTGATTGCGGATGTCGCGGAAGGTCGCCTTCAGATTCGCTGGCTTTCGCAGATCCTTGCGCTTGTACAGCCCGATGTCCTCGATCCGTTGTCCCTTGCGCGGGATGGTCGGTAGTTCTTCGTAGGTGCGCCGTCCGTCCCTGTGGTGGATCTTGCGCAGGTAGAGGTGGTTTTCGCCGTTGAACCACACACCGACCTCGGCAGCGGACATGTCGAGATACAATCGAAGTTGATGCTCCCCGTCCCTGCGCTCCTTCTTCTTGCACTCGACCACCATGAACAACTCATCCTCGGTCTTTCGAGGCGACCTGAACACGGCGATATCCACAGGGAACGACCTGTCCTCATCGGACGGCCGGGCACGCACCCGGAACTGTGGCCGGGTCTGAATTTGCTCACGGACGTACCCGTAGTCCTCGACCAGGCGTCGCGCGAACACCTGCACGGCGTCACGCTCCTCGGGCGTTTCACGGACTTCCTCACGGCTGATGAAGTCGATGATGTAACCGGGCCTCGGGGTCGCCGGCGCCTGCTCGGATCTGGGCGGTGCTTTGCTCTGGCGTGCCATCAATCGACTCGATCATCGGGGTGCGGGTTCGGTTCCTGAGCGGGAAGCGTACACCATACGACCGAACTTTGCAGGGCGGTATCCCAACATTATACAGGGAAACCCCCGGTCATCCCCTCAGAGTCCGAACCGCCGCCACGCCACGCCGCACTCGGGGCACGCCGGGCCGGTGCAGCCCGCGAGGTCGTAGCCGCAGTGTTCGCACAGGCCGCGGGCGCGGCGGCGGCGGCGGCGGATCGCGCCGGGGGCGGTAAGCAGCACGAGCCACACCGCGCTCCACGCGGCCGCGTTCAGCGCGAGGCCCGGCCAGAGCGGACGCAGCGGGAGCGCGCGGAAGTCGCGGACGCGGGAGGTCGGCACGCCGATGACGGGGAGGCCGCCGATGAGCCGCTCGTTCACGATCGTGTTGCCGGCCAGATCGCCGTGTATCGAGTACCACAGGCACGGCAAGGGCCAGCCGTAGGAGGTGTCCGAGCCGATCATGCTCTCCGGCCCCACCCGGCCGCGCGCGAGCGTGCCCCACGATGGGGGCGGCTCCCTGATTCGAAACCACATGTCCCCGTCGCGGCGTTCGGCCTCGAGCTTCACGTTCCTGGCACGCATGACCTCGACGGCCTCCGCGGGCGGGAGGTCGGCGTCGTCGTCGGCGAGGTCATACCACCACGCGTCGCGCACGCCGATCCGGCCGACCTCGTGGCTCGACCACGCCCGTCCGTCCCCGCCCAGCCAGGCCCGCGCCACGCGACGCGGGTACATCGGCACCGGCACCGCGACCGCGAGCAGCCACGCCACGCCGAGCGTCGTCGCCACACCGAGCAGAGTGGCGGCCTTCCAGCGGCGCATCCGGGCATGGTACGGGCAAGTCGGCGGATCGTTGCGTGCGGACCGCTCCCTCACGGTCGCGGCTCGTCACGCGTACGGGTCGTACGCCGGGAACCGGACGCCCTCGAGGAACTTCGCGTAGTTCTGGTTCCGCCCGGCCGAGGTCGTGTAGAGCGGGCGGTTGACCTGGTCGTAGGAGAGCGTGCGGACGGTGCGTCGGCTCTTGTGGAACTCGTTGCAGGCGTCGTCCCATTCGAGGCCGAGGAACTCGATGATGCGCGGGAACTCGTTCTCGGGGTCGTTGACGAGCCTTTCGTAGTGGACGTCGAGGATGGGCACGTCCAGCGAGGCCTTCCAGTGCTCCATCATGCGCATGGACTGCTCCCACGCGGCGACGACCCAGTCGATGCGCGTGGTCCACGGGTGCATCTGGTTGTTGAACCCGCCCATGAAGCAACTGACGGCCACGTCGCGCGGGTCGCGGATGGCGTGGATGATCCGAGTCTTCGGGAAGAGCCGCGCGATCAGGCCGACGAGCCGGTTGTTGCCCAGCGACTTGTTGACGATCCGCTCGGCGGTCGGCGCGAGTTTGCGCACGTCGCGGACGTACCTCTCCGCGACCTGCGTCCACTTGCGGCTGTTGTAGGGGCCGAAACTCTCGGGCGGCTCGAGGTCCGCCCTCCACGCGCCGGCAAGTTCGAGGGCGAAACGGTCGATGGTGTCGAGTTCGCCGACGCCCGCGGCGCGCGGGTGCGCGTCGATGATCTGGTCGATCAGGCTGGTGCCGCTTCGGGGCATCCCGGCGACGAAGACGGGAACCTCGCTGGTGCACGAACTGATGGGGAACCTCGCCATCTTCTCGCGCGACCAGTGCGTCATGAGGGCGGTCACCTGCTCCTCGTAGACCGCCGGGTCGAAGGGCAGAGCCTCGAACCTGTTGGCTTCCTGCGCGGAGCGGAACGCGCCCTCGTAGTCCTTGGCCTTGTCGCACGCCTTGGCGCGGGTGTAGAGCAGGCCGCACTTGCGGCGTTCGTCGGGCTGGTGGTTGGCGATGAGGTCGTCGATGACCGCGATCGCCTCCGCGTACCGCTTCTGCTGGATAAGCAGTTTGGCCCACTCGGCCAGGATCGGGGCCTCCGCCTGCCGGTTCTGCTGCTTCGCGCGTTCGAGCAGCGGCTCCACGACGGCCAGCGCCTCGTCGTAGCGGCCGGCCTCCTCGAACGAGCCGGCCTTCGTCGCCAGAGCCAATGTGTTGCCGGGGGCGAGTTCGAGAGCGCGATCGCACATCCGCACTGCGTCGTCCGTGTCGCCCCGGATACGGTGGGCGCGGGCGAGCAGCAGAGCCGCGCCCGGGTTCGGCAGAAGCCGCATGGAACGCTCGGCGTACTCCATCGCCGTGCCGATCTCAAACCGGACCTCGTGGACAATGCCCATGTAATAGAGCATCTCCGCGTCTGGGCGGGCGCGCTGCACGGCCTCCTGGAGCAGTTCCTCGGCGATCACCCACTGCTGGGCGTTGACGGCCTGCCGGATGGCGTGGATGCGCTGGGATTGGCCCTGAATGATCATTCGTCGTGCCCGCTTCGCCGCCGCCCGCCGGCCTGCCATGCTCTCAAAGGGATAGACGCCCAGGAACGGGACCGGAGCGCGCGTTCACACGCCCGCGGGCACATCGTAGACGGGGGCAGAGGCGTGTGCCTCGCGCGGCGAGGGGTCGTGGAAACAACCCGACCCGGCTTTCACCGGGTCGGGCGTGGTGCTGAGATGCTCGCACGGATTGTCCCGAATCGCACTCTCACGCGACCGCAGGGCCGTGCGCTGCGTCGCGGTCAGCGACGGCGACGGGTGGCGACCAAGCCACCGAGGGCCAGAAGGGCCGCGGTGCCCGGAGCCGGGACGAGGTAGGTGGAGACCTTACCCTGCATACCCTCGGCGCCGCCGGCGGCGTCGAAGACGTCGATGCGGGTGATGCCGCTGCCCAGAACGCCAAGGTTCGCGCCGAACGCGCCGTTGACGTTGACGTTGTTGTAGGCGGTGGCGCCGTTGGAGTCATAGACGGTGATGTTGACGGCCGCGCCGCCAAGGACGGTGAGGGCGTTGAACTCGACGGCCTGCACACCAGCGCCGCTGAAGTCCGCGCGGAAGGTATCCACGAAGTAGTTGGCGAGGAGGGCGTTGGTGGGGTTGCCGAAGCCGTACTGCGGCCCAAGGCTGGCGATGTTGTAGAAGTAGTTTGCCGCGTTGACCGTGTGGAACGAGTGCGTGGTGTAGACCGTGCCGGGGCTGACCGGCCCGTTGCCGGCGCTCGTGATCGGGCCGACGAGGCCGACGAGCGGGTAGTTGGCATCCGCGCTGAAGTTGGTGGTACCCTCGAGGATGAGGCCGGCCTTGGCCGCGGCCCAGCCGGCGGGGTCATTGTCGATGTTCCACAACTGGGCCGAGGCGGGGGCAGCGAGGCCCGCCGTCAGAATGGTGCCGCCGAAAAGGCACTGGGCGCTGCGAGTCACATTTCTCATTGTCTCGTCACTCCTATTGCAAAACCACATACAGATGTGCTGCCCCCGACAACGAGCCTGAGGCCGCTCATTTCCAACCCACGAACGCACGCGCTCCTGCGCATTTGCCCGATGCCGGGCAGCACCCCGGACATCGGGGCACTTCGCGGTCATGCCTTGACCGACGACCTCAAACAACCTGCATGGATCGAACTGTCTCTCTCTACGACTCACACGAGCACGAGCCTGCGCTTCGCACTCACACAGGGAGAGTACCGGACCCGCGAAACCTCTGTCAAGCGAAAACTGGGCACAATCCATGAAATGAAATGACGAAACAGAGTGGCGTCAGCCAGAACATATACCTAACACGAAGCGGCGTTCCGCTATGCCCCAGCCGGCTCGGGCATCCCGCCCTCGTGCGGACCGGGAATGGGCGTCACGCCTCGGAATCCCCGCAGGGCGGCCTGCTCAGCGGCCGGCAGAGGCGGGCAAACAAAGACACGATCGCGCCTGGACCCCGGCCGACATTGCGGACGGAACCACCTGACCCAACCAAATCTGGGCTTCGTCGATGCCCGCGCGGCTTCACGTTGGCGGCCGGAGGCGGCCCAGGCCGTAGTCGCCCTCACGTGGCCCTGGGCGGCCGAAAGCAGCGATCACGATCATCGCTGCGCGGACTCTCGATCAGTCGCTCGAGAATCTCACGGCCCTTCACCTGCATCCGACGCAGGCCCGGAAAGCCGCGCTGAACGAAACGAGCCAAGACCACGCGGCCTACCCGCGGTCGCTCCTGCGCCCGGGAAGCACAACGTCGATGGAGGAACGCCCATCGATGGTGTACTGCGCGAGTCTCGTCGCCCCTCGCCGCGATGCGGAGCGCTCGTCGTTTGTCAAACTCGAATCAGCGCCCGCTGGCAAGTGAATCATGGGCGGAATCCCTTGGACCTCTTTGCCCACTGGTGAGCGAAGGAAACCTACCGCACTGACCTCTCGTTCGGGGTGTTTCCTTCGGGGAGAATCGCCCCATTGCGCGCCGACACCGGCTGAATTCGGGTGTCGACGGAACAAGCCGCAACCAGTCCGTGTGCGCTGCCGAAACTGGCCGTGACAACAACGCTCGCTGTGTTCGATCCAGGCGTCGTCGCTGGGTGTTGATGCGGCGTCTGGAAGCGTGGTGATGACGAGAAATCTCCACGCTCGGTGTCGCGCGCGCCGTACCCACGCGCTCCGGGTGCTCGACGATGGACGTGCATGCCCTGATCGCTCGAGGCCAGCAGCACTTCAAGCGTCTCGAGTACCGCAAGTCGCTTGAGTGCTTCGAGGCCGCGGAAGCCCACGCTCCCGCGAACCCACACGTCAAGTTCGGAATCGCGTGGTCGTACGTGGGGCTTGGGCACCATGACCGCGGGATCGAAGCCTACAAGGAAGCGCTCCGGCTCCGGCCCGGCTGGCCCCCCGCGCTGGTCGGTCTTGGCGAGGCGCTGACCTACGCGGGCGAGTACGAGAAGGCGCTCCACTGGTTCGGACAGGCGAGACGGCGAGTCGCTGACGCGCCGCCGATCTACCCGGGTGAGGTCGAGGCGCTCCGGCGGCTGGGTCGTGAGGACGACGCCCGCGGGCGAGTAAGAGACGCGCTCAACAATGGCCGGTGCGACGCGGGCCTTGCCGCGGAATACTGCGACTTGTGCCGCAGCGCGGGCCGCTACTCCGAGGGGATGACGGCGGCGAAGGCCGTGCTGGAGCGCGACGACCTCGCCCCTCCGCAGCGCATCGCGCTGCTCTTCGCGCTCGGGCGGCTGCTCGAGGCCAAGGGGGACTACGAGGCCGCGTTCGCTCGCTTCCGCGAGGCGAACTCGCTGTACCCGCCGCGGCTGTTCTCCCGGGAGGCGCACTCGCGCGACATTGACGCCATCATCGAGGCGTTCAGCCGCGACTCGCTCGCCCGCTTGCCCCGCTCACCCGACCGGCACGAGCGCCTCATCTTCATCGTGGGGATGCCGAGGTCCGGAACGAGCCTGGTCGAGCAGATCCTTGCGTCGCACCCCGACGTCCATGGCGCCGGTGAACTCCCCCACCTGCTCGACATCGCGCGATCACTGCCCGACCGCGTCGGCGAGGCGTCGCCCTATCCCCGTTGCATTCGCGCGATCACGCCCGAAGCCGCCCGCGAGGCAGCCGACGAATACGTGTCGCTGCTGCCCGGGGAGTCGAGGTCCTTCGCTCGCGTATCGGACAAGATGCCTCACAACTTTCTGCATGTCGGCCTCATCGGCCTGCTCTTCCCGGGAGCGCGCGTCGTGCACTGCGTCCGCGACGCGATCGACACCTGCTTCTCCTGCTACACGACGATCATGAGTCCGGCCCACGCGTACTCGACCGACCTTGAGGATCTCGGGCACGTCTACCGCGACTATCAGCGGCTGATGGACCACTGGGAGTCCGTCGCCGACGTGCCGATCACCCGCGTTCGCTACGAGGAACTGGTCGAAGCGCCGAAGGGGACCATCGGGGGACTTCTCGACCTGCTCGGGCTGCCCTGGGATGATCGCTGTTTGAACCACCACACGCTGAATCGCCCCGTGCTGACGCCGAGCGCGGATCAAGTGCACAAACCGATCTATCGAACCTCGGTCGGCCGGTGGCGGCGATTCGAGCGCCACGTCCGCCCTCTCATCGAGAGCCTCGGCGTGTGACGGCCCTCGACCCCGCCGCCGCGCGGAGGCGCCGCCTCGTACCCGCTTCGATCACGGGCCTTCAGTCGCCACGAAGCGCGTGCATGCCCTTCCCCGCTCGATGCGCATTGAGCCAGTCGAGCGCGGGAGCGTGCGACGCGACGAGCCGGACCAGTTGGCTCGGCGTGCACCCGAGCCGGAGGGCGCCCTTCTTCGCGTCGTAACCGCAGGAAGCGAGCACGTCCAGGGCGAGGGCGAGCATCGCGGGGTAGTCGGCGTGCCGCGGGTTGCACGCGATCCGACCATCCGGGCCGCACCGCGAGAGCCAGAGCGCGGTACGGCACTCGCCGCGGGGCACCGCCGCGCGGCACTCGGTGGCCAGGAGCAGCCGCAAGCGCCGAAGCGCGACGCGCCGGTTCTCCTCCGCGCTGCGCCGCTCGGAGGCCTGGGCCGACATGCCGGTCGGGACGTGTGTGAGGACAACCTTGGTCTGGACGCGGTTGCGGTGCTGCCCGCCTGGCCCGCTGCTGCGCCCTCGTTCGAGCGAGCACTGACGCAGCAGGTCTTCGGTGTCGAGCGCAGCGGGATGGGTCATGCTCGCGGCCCTGTCATCAGCAGGCGGTTGTCGGCACCGCCGAGAGAGCGAGGTCGTGCCTGACACCGGAGGCCAGCATCGCATGGCCCAGGCCCGCGATCATCGCCGCGTTGTCGAGACAGAACCGCGGCGGCGGCAGGCGCAGTTCCAGGCCCTCGCGTCGGGCGAAGGCGGTCAACTCGGCGCGGAGGCGCGTGTTGGCCGTCACGCCGCCGCCGGTGAGGAGGGCGCCGCACGGACCGCGCTCGCGCACGGCGGCGAGCGCACGCCCGAGTTTCAGCACGACGGCGGCGCACGCGGCCCGCTCGAACGACGCCGCCAGGTCCGCGCGGTCGCGCTCGGTCAGCACCGGCGGCGACGCGTGCTCGCCGGGGCCGGGCACGCCGCGCACCGCGTAGAGCAGCGCGGTCTTCAGGCCGGAGAACGAGAAGTCGAGCGATTCGCGGACGAGCCGGGCGACCGGGAAGTTGTGTGCGCGGTCATTCGCGCCGGGCGTGCGAGCGAGCGCATCGAGGGCCGGCCCGCCGGGGTAGGGCAGGCCGAGGATCGTCGCGGCCTTGTCGAAGGCCTCGCCGAGGGCGTCGTCGATCGTCGCGCCGAGCCGGGTCAGCGCAAGGGGCGACTCCATCGCATAGATCGACGTGTGCCCGCCGGAGACGACGAGGCCGAGCGCGGGAAACAGGGCGTCCGCGTCGTGGTCGGCCTCGTCTCGCTCGCGCAGCAGACCGGCGTAAAGGTGCGCGTGCACGTGATCCACGCCGACGATCGGGACGCCGAGCGACCACCCGAGCGCCTTGGCCGCCGCCACGCCCACCACCAGCGAGCCGATCAGTCCCGGGCGGTAGCCGACGGCCACGGCGTCGAGGTCGGCGAGCGCGACACCGGCATCGCGCAGCGCGGCCCGCACCACGGGCGTGATGCGCTCGACGTGCGCCCGGCTGGCGATCTCCGGCACGACGCCCGCGTACTCCGCGTGCAGGTCGTGCTGCGAGGCGATCACGCTCGACCGGACGCGCGTGCCGTCCTCAACGATGGCCGCCGCGGTCTCATCGCAGGATGTTTCGAGGCCAAGGAAAAGCATGACGGGTCAGGCACAGGACACGAGGGGACGGGCGTCAGGGTGAAAACGGAGCGTCATTCCGCGGGTTCGAGCGGGGCGTCGAGCAGCCAGCGTTCGAGGTCGTCGGCCGTGATTCGAAGGCGGACGACGCGGTTGCCGTCCGGGTCGAAGACGTCGAGCGTCCCGCCGGCGAGTTCGAGGTCGTCGCTCCAGAAATCGCGCTGCGCCCGCGCAGCCGCGTCGGGCACGGCAGTCTCGATCGCGGCGATGCGCCGTTCGAGCCGCCCGATCTCGCGGAGCATCACGTCGCGCGTCCGCTGGATGCGGCGGAGTTCGTCGAGCGCGATCGCCTCCCGCTCGGGGCCGGGCTGGCCGGTCCGTTCCCATTCGCCGGTATCGATCCGGGCCTGCACGGCGCGCAACGCGGCGGCGAGTTGCGGGTCGCGCAGACGATCGACGATGATCGCGGGGTCGGACCAGTCGCCCTCGCCATTGGCGCGGATGACGTCTTCCTCGCGGCGCACACGGAGCAGATCGGAGGCCTGCTCGGTCGAGAGCGGCAGGTAGAAGCCCGGCGTCGGATCGACGCCCCACTCGACGGACGTGTCGGTTCGTTGGAGGCTCCGGCCCGACGGCAGGTAGTAGCCCTGCTCGGTGATCTTCAGCTGCGCGCCCTTGCCGTTCGGCAGCGTGATGACCGACTGCACGCTCCCCTTGCCCACCGAGCGCGTGCCGAGCACGACGGCCCGCCCGTTCTCCTGGAGCGCGCCCGCGAGCACCTCGCTGGCCGAGGCGCTCGCCTCGTTGAGCAGGACGATGATTGGAAAGTCGGGGAGCGTCCCCTGCGCTCTGGCGTTGGCGATCTCCTCGGGGTGCGCCCGGCCGCGCGTGGAAACGATGACGCCGTCGTTGAGGAACATGTCCGCGAGCGCGACCGCCTCGCCGAGGACGCCGCCGGGGTTCCAGCGCAGGTCGAGGACGAGGCCGCCGAGTTCGCCGCGGTCCGCGCCGTGCTGCAGCAGAACCTCCCCGATCGTGCGCGCGCAGCCGGGGTTGAACTGCGTGAGCCAGACGTAGACGACCTTCCGGTCGGGGTCGATGAGGTGCTGCCACTCGCCCTCCGCGCCGCGCCGGTGGAAGCCCTTCACAGGGAGCGTCTTGATCTGGTCGCGGACGATGGTAACGCCGAACCGTTCGCCCGCGCGCTCGACCGTGAGTTCGACCGATGTGCCCGGCTGCCCGGTCAGCACGTCGACGCTGTCCTGTGCGGTCTTGCCGAAGGTGGACTCGCCGTTGATCTCGACGAGGCGGTCGTCGGGCATGAGGCCGGCGCGAAAGGCGGGCGAGCCTTCGAGCGGCGTCACGATCGTGAGCCAGCCGTCGCGCACGATCACCTGCGCCCCGATGCCGACGTACTCGCCCGTCAGCGCCTTCTCGAACTCGCGCACGTCGCGCGGCGGGACATACACCGTGAACGGATCGTTGAGCGACTCGATCATGCCATCGATGGCGGCCCGCTGCAGCGTCGCGGCGTCCACCGGCTCGGCGTAGCGCGTGGTGAGGATGTGCTTGACGTCGATGAGCGGATCGAAGAACTCGTAGTCGCCCCCCATCTGAGCGATACGGAGCGTCGAGCCGAGCACCGCGACGCCGAGGATGGCGACCAGCGCGACCTGCACGAACACGCGAACCTTGGGCACGGCGTACTCCCTTCGATGCCGCTGCGGGCACGCGATTCTACGGCTGGACGAAGGCCCCCGAGGGCTACACTTGCCCCGTGCCGGAACCACGCGAAAGAACGTCACTCGGCGTGCAGGCGGAGCGTGCCGTGCTCGCGGCCGTCCGCCTGCCGGAGTCCCGCTACGACCGGGCCGACCCGTTCGGCGAACTCCGCGCCCTCGCCGAGCAGGCCGGCGCAGTGGTCGTCGGCGAGATCGCCCAGAGCCTCGACCGGCCCGTGCCCGGCACCTTCATGGGCTCCGGCAAGGTGCGCGAACTCAAGGGGCTGTGCGAGCGCGTCGGCGCGACCACCGTCATCTTCGACCACGACCTCTCGCCGCGACAGATCGCCAACGTCGAGCAGGACGTCGAGCGAAAGGTCATCGACCGTTCCGAACTCATCCTCGACATCTTCGCCGCCCGCGCCACCACGCATGAGGCCCGACTCCAGGTCGAACTGGCGCAACTCGAGTACACCTACCCGCGCCTGCGCGCCATGTGGGACCACCTCGAGCGCATCGTCGGGCGCGGCGGAATCGGCGGCGTGGGCACCCGCGGCCCGGGCGAGCAGCAACTCGAGATCGACCGCCGGCTCGTGCAGCGACGCCGCCTCGCCCTGCAGCGCGAACTGGCGGAGATTCAGGGACGCAAGCGAAGGGCCGTGCGCAAGCGAAACGAGGAGCACTTCACCGTCGGTCTGGTCGGCTACACGAACGCGGGCAAGAGCACCCTCTTCAACACGCTCACGGCCGGCGGCGCCTACGCCGACGACCGCCTCTTCGCCACGCTGATGACGCGCACGCGCGAGTGGGCCGTCGAGGGCGGCCTGCGGGTGATGCTCTCCGACACGGTCGGCTTCGTCCGCGACCTGCCGCACAACCTCATCGCCTCGTTCCGGGCGACGCTCGAAGAAGCGACGCACGCCGACCTGCTGCTGATCGTGCTGGACGCCTCCGACCCCGCGGCCGAGCATCAACTCGGCGTCGTCGAAAACACGCTGGACGACCTCTTCGCCGAAGTGCGAAGGCACGAGGAACGCGACGGCAACACCGGCTGGCGCGCGCCGGATCGCCTCCTCCTCCTCAACAAGGCCGACCGGCTGCGAGACAACGCCGAACTGCTCGTCTGGAAGCACAAGCGGCCCGGCGCGATCGCCCTGTGCGCCCTGCCCGGACCCGACGGGCGCCCGCGCACCGGCGGCGACGAACTCGCCTCGGCGGTCGCCCTCGCCGCGCGCGGAACGGAGCGCGAAGTCCTGGTCACGCTGCCCAGCGCGGACGCGCGGGCCGTCCACCTCATCGAGACCGAGGGCCGCGTGCTGGACCGCTCGTACAACGACTCCGAGGTCACGCTGCGTGCACGACTTGGCGAGCGACAACTGGTCCGCCTGAGGGCGGCTTCCCCGGGGGCGCGGATCGCGGATGCGCTCGACCTCCGGCGCGCGTGAAAACGCCGCCCATACGAACGGGCGGCGCTGGTTGAGGGGTCGTGCCCAGGCTCGCTGCACTCGATCAACGACGGCGACGGGCCGCGACAGCCAGCCCGAGGCCGATCGCCGCGAGCGACGCCGGCGCGGGGACGTAGGAGCCGGGGTTGCCGAGGTCGCCGCCGGCGGAGAACCAGGATCCCTGCACGTCGCCGGGGAACGAGAGCGACCACTGGTAGACGTCGTTGGCGCCGAGGGCGGCGTTCGAGTTCGGGTTGCCGCTGATGTTCTGCGTGCGGATGGTGCCCGGGAACGTCTGGTCGCCGTAGGTCAGGCGGTCGGCGAGGTTGCCGCCCGAGTCGAACAGGTTGATCTCGTCGTTCCGGCCGAGGTTATTGGTGTAGGGACCGAGCACGGTCACGCCGACGAGACCCCAGTCGGCGATGAACGCGGCCGGATCAACCTCGACAATGACGAGACTCTCGCCCGGCATGAGAACGCCCGCGCCCGACAGATCGAACTCGCCGGGCAGGCGGCTGTCGTCGTCGAAGGACCAGCCCGTCATGTCAACGGGGACGTTGCCGACGTTCGTGAACTCGACGAACTCGCCGCCCGCGCCCTGGTACATCCACTCGGTGATGCGGACGTTGTCGGCGTATGCCGTGGAGGCGATGCCCGCCGCGAGAACGGTCGCAATGATCTTCGTCATCTCTCTCTGCTCCCATGCTGAAGGGACGGTCGCCATCGACTCGCCGACCCGCGTGGGTCCGTCGCGTGCCCATGACCGAGGCGGAGAGTAGTGCGAGCCTCGTTTCGCATGGATTGGCGTTGCGCTAAGGTCTTGACAAGATGCGCAAACTCCGCGTGATCACGGCTCGCGCACTCGGAGTCTTAGCCGAGTCTTTGCGCCGTCTTGACCCGGGGCATCGCGGGTGCGTCCATACTCTCCGCTCATGCCGCGGCGGGCGTTGTCGCTTGCGGTGCCGTTCACAGGGACACCCGCGATGCCGCACACGCAGCGTTCCGGCTCTGGCTTCACGCTGATCGAGTTGCTCGTCGTCATTGCGATCATCGCGCTCCTGATCGGACTGCTGCTGCCCGCGCTCGGGCAGGCGCGCGAAGTCGCGCGTCAGGCCGCGTGCGCGAGCAACCTGCGGCAGATCGGTGTCGCGTTCACGTCCTACGCGTCTTCGTGGAAGGGAACGTACGGGTCCGGGCCGTGGGACAACCGCACGAACCGAGGATACGGCCCGGCCGACGAGGCGGGCTGGGTGGCCGACATGGTGAACGGGGAGTACGGCAAGCCGGGCGAGATGCTCTGCCCGAGCCTGCCCGCGAAGTTCAGCCAGAACCTCATCCTCGAACGCCTGAACGACAAGCCCCACAAGCCGTTCACGGAAGCGGAACGCGACCTGCTCATCCAGCGCGGGTTCAATACCAACTACACGCAGTCATGGTACATGGGACTGACCGAACTCCGCTACCCGCGGGGAGGCGACGGCGTGCCCTTCCCCGACACCAAGAACCCGAAGGACTGCGTCGGGCCGCTGAACGATCGATTCATGACGATGTCCCCGCCGGACGCCGTGCCGCTCATGGCCGATGCGCGCACCGACACGCTCTCCGGCAATGACCAGATCACGTACAAGGGCCAGAAGTACCCGGCTGTCAAGCAGATGACCGACGGCCCGATCATCGACCCCGCGACCAAGTGGTTCGCGTGGCAGAACTACACCGACTTCGGACCGGCCCACGGAAAAGGGCCCATGAGCATCTCCAAGAAGGGCCACGACCGAATCCTCGGCAACTTCCTCTTCGCGGACGGGCACGCGGACACGTTCCGCGATCTCAACGGCGACAAGGAGTTCGGAGGCTCGCTCAAGAGCGGCAAGTACGAGTACCCGGACCTGGAGGGCAAGGTGTTCGGGGGGATTCTCTCCTCGGGCAGGTACCGCTGACACGACGTTTACCACACAGGAGAGATTCCCATGCGCGGATCGGTCATACCCACGCTCCTCTCGCTCGCCATCCTCGGCGGCGCTGCCCACGGCCAGATTGTCATCAACGAAGTGTTCGAGAACCCCCCGGGCAGCGTCGATGAGTACTGGGAGTACATCGAAGTCTACGGATACCCGGGCGCGAACCTCGACGGGTACCTCATCGCTCTCCTGAAGGGCGGCGCGGACCTCAACGGAGACGGCATCCCCGACCGTCCAGCCGAGATCGACGAGTGCTTCGCCCTCGACGGCTTCGTCATCGGCTCGAACGGCCTCTTTGTGCTCTACAACGACATCCTCGGCTTCAGTTTCATCCCCGATCTCGTGGCTCCGGGCACGACGCTCGGCACGTTCACCGAGGCGCACGTGCCGACCGTCGACACGCCCGGCAAACTCGGCAACAACGACTCATCCACCTACGTCCTTGTCCGCCAACGTCCCACCGACGAGCCGTACGGCACCTCGTGGCGCAAGGACGTTGATCCGGACGCCAACTGGGACAGCCGCGTCGACTTCGGCCCGCCCTACCAGGCGTGGGGCAAGAATCTCGAACCCTACCAGATGGTGGACGACATCGGCTGGTCCCACAACGCCGGCAAGGAGTACGTCCGGAGCAGCGAGGACGAGATCTCCGAGACCCCCGGCTACAACCCCGACGGCATCGCTCGGCTCGCGTACCGCATGACCAACCCAGGCCCGCAGCCCCGCCGCGCCGACGAGGAGTGGGTCCGCGGCGACGTCGCCTCCGTTCCCAACAACCTCTTCGAAGCGGGACGCGTGCACGGCCCGACCGGCGTCGATCTGACCGGCTTCGGGCTGACGCCCGGCCACTTCAACGAGAAGGCCAACGTCACCCAGTTCCGCTTCGTCACCGGCGACATCAACTTCGACGGCGCCGCGAACCGGCTCGACCACTGCCTCGCCGTGGCATTGCTGGGCGCATCGCTCGACGACGAAGCCCAGTTCGTCCACGACAACGGCACCAAGGACGACCCCTCCGACGACTTCGAGTACACCGGCTGGAAGTGGCAGGGACGCGAGTTCAACGGCGTGCACGCCCTGATGCACATGGACCTGAGCGACGGCGCGGGCTTCTCGAACGCCGACGTGGTCACGCTGGCCGACGTCGACGCCCTGCTTGCGCTCATCTGCATCGCCGACTGGAGCGCCGACGGCATCGTGAACACGCTCGACTTCCTCGGGTTCCTCAACGCCTACTCCGCCGCGGACCCCTGCGCGGACGTGGACGGCAACGGCGCCGTCAACACCATCGACGTGCTGACCTTCCTCAACGCCTTCGTCACCGGCTGCTGACCACGAATACCCTGCAGTCCGTCCGCCCGACTCCCGCGGTGCCCAGCGCATCGCAAACACCGGCACGACACTCCGTACGCCCCGGGGCACGCCCTCCCCGGGGCGGTGCCGTTCCTGCCTGCCCGCGGGTCAGCCGGCGAGCGGAACACCCCTCGACGCACGGACTGGACAATCGTTCCCAAGGCCCGGATACTTCCCGTCCACGGCCTCCCGCCGTGCGGCCGCCACCTTAGCTCAGCGGTAGAGCGGTGCTTTCGTAAAGCACAGGTCCGGGGTTCGAATCCCCGAGGTGGCTCTTTCCTTTGGGTCCGTCTGGACGCCGGATCGGTTGGTCGGCCGCGCTCGGCCGGCTTGGTCGGTCGTCACCGACCCGGCAGGTACTGGTCCATCCAGTCGTCCTGGCGCAGCACGGCCGCACGGTTGCGCCGGGCGAAGGCCTCTCCGCGGCGCTGGGCGTGGCGCATCAGGGCGTGCGCCGAGCGCAGGTGCGAGAGTTCCTCGGCCTGTGTGCGGCGCAGCAGCACCGGGGCGAGGTCGCGGGCGTGCTGGACGACGAGTTCGTCCTCCAGCGAGCAGAAGACCTGCGCCGAACCGGGGTCGCCCTGTCGCCCGGAGCGGCCGATGAACTGGCGGTCGATGCGTTTCGCGGCGTGCATCTCGGTGAGGAGCACGTGCAGCCCGCCGGCGGTCCGGGCCTCGGGCTCGAGCACGATGTCCGTGCCGCGGCCGGCCATGTTCGTCGCCACCGTGATCGGCGCGGGCGATTCGTTCGTCGCCCCGCGCCCCGCCCGGGCGATCAGTTCCGCCTCTTCCTTGTCGTGCAGCGCGTTGAGCACGACGTGCGGCAGGCCGCGCTGCGTCAGCCGCTCGCTCAGCAGTTCGCTCGCGGCGATCGAGCGCGTGCCGACGAGGATCGGTCGGCCGGCCTCGTGGACCTCCTCGATGGACTCGACGATCGCCGACCACTTCGCCTGCGCCGTGCGGAAGATGCGCCGCGGCCACTGCTCGCGGATCACGGGGCGGTTCGTCGGCACCACGACCACCGGCAGCGAGTAGACGTGCTCGATCTCGCCCGTGGCGTCCGCGGCAGTGCCGGTCATGCCGCAGAGGAACGGGTAACTGCGGAAGAACCGCTGGAAACTCATGCGTGCGAGCGTCTCGCGGTCCGCGGTGACGGTCAGCCCTTCCTTCGCCTCCACCGCCTGGTGCAGGCCGTGCTCCCACGAGCGGTCAGGGAGGAACCGGCCGGTGTACTCGTCCACGATGACGACGCGCCCGTCGACGACGTGGTAGTGCTGGCCGTGCCTGTAGCAATGTCGGGCGACGAGCGCCTGGCGGACGAGTTCCTCGGCCCGTCGCGTCGCCCGCCAGATCGGCTGGTCCAGGCCCTGGAACATCTGCGAGAGGCGGTGCTCGCCGCGGCTCTTCAGTTCCGCGCGGCGCCGGAGGTAGTCGATCTTGTAGTCCGGCCCCTCGTCGAGTTTCGCGGCCATCGCCGCCGCCTGCTGGTAGACGTCCGACATGTCGTCCTCGCGCCGGCTGCGCGCGATGATGAGCGGCACCACTCCCTCGTCGATCAGCACCGCGTCCGCCTCGTCCACCAGCGCGGCCTGCAGCCCCGGCACAAGCGGCCCCCCCCCTTCGCCGGAGAGCATCAGCCGCTGCCTGCCCGCCCACGCGCTGTTCAGTTCGCCGAGACGGATCTGGTCGCGCAGGTAGTCGGCGGTGATCTGCTTGGGCGTGCCGTAGACGATCGCGCGGGCGTAGACGTCGAACCGTGCGGCGGAGTCCATTTCCTGCTGGATCGCGCCGACGTCCAGGCCGCAGCGGCGGTAGATCGGGCGGCGGCTCTCGGCGTCGCGCCGCGCGAGGTAGTCGTTCACCGTGAAAACGTGCAGGTGCCGGCGACGCCAGGCGATGAGCGGGGCGGCGATCGAGCCGGTCAGCGTCTTCCCCTCGCCGGTCAGCATCTCGATGACGCGCCCGTGGTAGAGCGCGAGCGCGCCCATCAACTGCACGACGAAGGCTTCCTCGCCGGTCTCGCGGCGGGCGGCCTCGCGCGCCAGCGCCATGCCGCGCCGGACCAGCGCGTCGTCGGCCCGGCCGCGCACGAACCGCTCACGCACCTCGCGGATGTTGTCGTCGAGCGCGGCCTCGGAGAGCGCCCGGATCGGGGGCGCGAGGCCGTCCATGAGTTCGGCCTGCCGGACGAACCACGCGCGCCGCACGCGCATCTGCCGGGCCTTCACGCCCGCGCGCACCGCCAGCCCGTCCAGGCCCTTGTGGACCTCGGGCCGACGACGCCGCGAGCGAACGGCTTCGTAGAGTGCGTGATATCGCGTGACTGCCTGCGACATGGGATCAACAGATAAACAGAACAGGAGATCGGCAGATCAAACCGCACCTATACGATTCCACTTCGCCACTTCCGCACTTCCCCCTTCGGCCTCACACATTCACCTTCCCCTGCACGAGTTTGTGCAGGCGGTCGATCCACTGCCAAGCCAGCGGCGTGCGCGGCAGGGTGAAACGCAGGCGCACGCGCTCGCCGGGCATGCCGGTCCACTGCCCCGCCTGCCCCGGCAGCGGCTCGACGTGCATCACGAACTGCGGGTTTGTCGCCACAAGCCCGGTGTTGTCGTCCTTTGCCGTTGCGATCGAACCTCCGCCGCCGTAGCCGAGCGAGGGGTGCGGCAGGCGCGTCTGCCCCGCCTCCAGCACCTTCACGACCCGCCCCGGCACGGTATCGCCCGCCCGCGAGAGGAACCGCACTTCGACGCGGTAGCGCTCCTCGCCCAGCGGTGCGTAGTACCAATCCGCTTCCTGCTGCTTCAGGATCGCCGTCACGCGAACGCGCGATTCATCCACGACGCGGCAGACCGGCTCGCCGCGCTTGGCGAACGCCCCGACGAGCGAGGCAGGGTCCGCCGAAACGACGCGGCCATCGTGCGGTGCGCGCACCACGAGTTTCGCAACCTCGCCTCGCAAGTAGTCGGCCTGCCCCGCGAGTGTGTCGATGCGTTGGCGTGCGACCTGGGCCGTCGCCGTGCTGTCGCGCCCCATCGCCTGCTGCTCGATGCTCTCCATCTCGGCGATGCGTGCCGTCACGATGGCGAGGCGTGCCCGCAACTCGTCGCTGCGGAGGGTGACGATCGGGTCGCCCGCCCGGACGAACTCGCCGATGCGGACGTGCGCCTCCTCGACGAACCCCTCGGTCCCGAAGAACACGCCCGTCGACGCCTCGCTCTCGACCACGCCCGTCGCCCGCCGGTGGTCCGGCATCGGTACCAGCCCGACCGCACCGAGGCCGATGGCGATCATCGCTAGGCTGGTGGCGATCGCGCGGGGCCGGAAATCCGCCAGCGACGGGTGGCTCGCCAGCCAGTGCACGAACTTGCCCACCGGCAGGATGAACCACATGCCCGCCGTCCAGATCGCCAGCACCAGCCCGATCGCGAACAGTTTGCCCATGACGTACAGCGTGATCGAGAAGAACAGAAAGATGCGGTACGCCAGCGCGAGGATGCCGTAGGTGTACAGGATGACCGTCTCGCCCCGCTGGCTGCTCGGCGGCGTCTCGTTCTTCATCCGGTAGACGCGGGTCTTGAAGAAGTGCTTGAGTTGGTTCATCGACCGCTGCATGAGGTTGGGCACCTCGAGCAGGTCGGCGAGGATGAAGTAGCCGTCGAACCGCATGAGCGGGTTGGCGTTGAAGAGGATCGTCGAGACGGACGCCGTAAAGATCGCGTTGTACGCGATCTGGTGCACGAGCGAGCCGGACTGCGTGTTCAGCCAGACCAGCGCGGCGATCGACGCCACGAACAACTCGAAGATCATTCCCCCCGCGCCCACCGCGATCCGCTTCCACTTGCTCGCGAACGCCCAGGCAGAAGAGGCATCCACGTAGGGCGCAGGGAAGAGCACGAGTAGCATGAAGCCGAACTCGGGCACCTGCCCGCCGAACCGCTTGCAGATGACGCCGTGCCCCGTCTCGTGGATCGCCTTCGTGACGATGAAGACCACCACCAGCCACGGCCAGAGCGTCGGGTCGCGGTAGACCTCCTCGGCCTGGCCGACGAGCGACTCCCAGTGCGGCACCAACTGCGCCAGCGCGAAGAGCACGAACGCGAGCCACGCGAAGAAGCCCCATTTGTTCAGCACGGGACGCAGGATCGGCTCGATCCACGACAGGTAGCGGTCCGGGTTGAAGACCCGGATGCGGAAGTACATGATGCCGATCGCCTGCTGCGCCGCCTTCTGGCCCAGCCGCTTGCGCCCGCGCCGGAGCAACTGCTCCGTCTCCGGCGTCACGTCCGCGGCCAGCAGGTTCGAGTTGTACAACTGGCTGATGAGTTGGATGACCTCGCCCTGGGTGGGGGCGGCGTCGCCGTGGCGTTCGAGGCACGCCTGCCAGATCTCCTCGACCGTGCGCGAGCCGTCGAAGAGGCCGACGAACTCGTGGGCGATGGGATTCAGCCGGTAGAACTGGTTGCTGGACGGGTCGCGGACCACGTGCCAGCGCCGGCCGCGGTAGTGCTGGCGCGTGATCTGCACGTGCGGGCGCAGGCGAGGCTTCATCGCCCGAACGCGGTGCCAGAAGGGAGAGAATGTAGGGCGTTCACTCATGAGTTCTGGGCTTGAAAGCGAAAAGCGAAAAACGAAAAGCGAACATGAAGCAGACGGCTGCGGAAGCACGCGGGCTGAGGAGCGGCGCTCTCGTCATGGATGCCGGTCGGCTCTTCATGCTCCGATACTCGTAGTTCGCCTTTCGCTCTTCGCTGTTCGCTTTGCGTTGTTCGCTTTCCTCACCACCACATCCACAACCGGACCGTGTCACGGATTCGCCGCGTGCCGATGTCAATCAGCGTGCGCCGGCCCGTGTCGAACTTCGCCAGGCCCTCCATGCCGGGGCGCATCCACGGCGCGGTGTCCGTCAGACGCACGCGGACCTCGAAAGCGTTGCGGCCTTCCTCGGGGGTGGCCAGGGGGACGATGCGCTCCATCTCGAAGCCGAATCGCTGGCTCGGCTTCGCCTTCGTCGCCAGATCGTGCCTCGACTCGCCTGCCTCTCGTCCGGCCGCGTCCATGATGAGCGCGATGTCGCGGTCGTCGACGCGGGCGACGCCGATCATGTCGTCGAGCGGCGCGATCTCGAACAGCGCCTGGCCCGTCTGTACGGACGAGCCGATCCGCTCCTCCAGTTCGCCCGCCAGGATCGTCCCCGCGATCGGCGCCCGGACCACGGCCCGCTCGATCTTCGTCGCCAGCAGGTCCACCTCCGCCTGCGCGGCGTCAGCCTGCGCCTCGGCCTGCTGCACCTCGGCCTGCTTGCCCTGCGCGCGAGCGTTGTCGGCGCGCTTCAGGGCCTCGCGCCGGCGGTTCTCCGCTTCGAGCATCTGGAGGCGGAGTTCCACCGTGTCAAGTTCGATCAGCACGTCGCCGACCTCGACGCGCGTGCCCGGTCGGATCGTCTCGGGCAGCACACCGATGATCCCGTCGAACGGGGCGGAAATAGTCCGCTTGTGGCGCGGTTCGAGCGTGATCGGCGCCTCGACCCGGTAGGGCACACGCACGAACGTGACCAGGATGGCGATCGCCATCACCGCCACGCCCGCCAGTTTCCACGCCGTGTGCTTCGGCCCGACCAGCCACTCGCCCGCCCGAAGCGTCGCGTCCCACGTGCGCAGCGCGAGATTCCTGTCGTTCAGCCGCTTGAGGCGAAGCACCGGCGCGACGAGGTCCATCGTGCTCTGCAGCAGTTCGATCGTCGCGGGGTCGATCCGACCTTCCCCGCTCGTCTCGACCGTCACCACGCCCGCGGCGTCCTCCTCGATCCGCAGCGGCAGCGAGCAGACCTTCATCTTCGCGTCCGACGACGCCAGTTCCCGGTGCGCGTGCGTGATCGCCTGCGCCAGCAGCACGTCGGCGACCTCGCCGCCCTCGCCACGCTCCGGGGGCGGCGGATGCATGACCGGCTGCTCCTGGTCGAAGCACTCGTCCATCGCGGCTTCGAGTTTCTGCACCATCGCCATGCGCCGGTCCACGTGCTCGGTGTCGCTGATGGCGACGACCTTCACGCTCGCCCCCTCGCCGCCGCGCCCGATCCCCTTCGCCCAGCCGACCGCGACGCGATCGACGCCCAACTGGCGCGAGAGATCGTTGGCCAACTGCATCGCCGCGCCCTTGAAACTCGGCGTCGCGTTCAGCGAGGCGATGAGCCGCGTCGCCAGGTCCAGTGCGGCCCCGGCGGCGCGCGTCCGGCGCAACGCCTGCCGCGCCCCGTGCGCATGCACGTACCCGCACAGCACCTCGACCAGCGCCAGCGTCGTCTGCAACGCCGCCCGCGACCGCCCCTCCAGCAGCAGCGTGATCACGTGCCGCACAACCGGCGCAGGCCCTTCCGGCGAGCCGGACGCGAGCGGCACCGCGACCAGGTACCCCTTGTGATCCGAGTCGTAGAACGGGCTGTCCGCGTCGAGACCGTAGACCTCGATCTTGTTCGCCGTCGCGGCCGCCCTCGCCCCACCGCGGACGTCCATCTCGCGCTCGACCGCGCCCTCGGGCAGCGTCGCGCCCTGCGCCTCGGAGGGGGGGGGCCAGACCATGACGGGACGCGGCTCCGGCTCGCCCGAGCCGCCCTCGTCTCCGCTCACGCCCACCATGAAGAGGACGGCCTGGCGCGCGCCCGCCGCCTGCGCCAGCACCGCCATCAGCCGCATCAGGAACGTCCGGTCGTCCGGCGCGGGCGCGGACAGTTCCGCCACCACCCGCTGCCACCCCGGCGCTCGCAACTTCGACAGGTCGATCACGGCGCGGTCTCCCCCTTCGTCGCCCGGGCCTCGCGGCTGGGCACGATCCGCTCCTGCCACTCCGCGCTTGGCTCCGCGAAGCGAACCCAGCACGCCAGACCCGGCACCAGATGATCAGGGTTCGGCACCTCGACGCGGATGCGCCGCGTGCCGCTCGCCGCGTCCACCGTCGGCGCGACCTCCGAGATCGTGCCGACGTACACGCGCTGGTCGCGCGCCACCGGCATCAGCACCCACGCCTTGTCACCAACCTTCAGCCCCAGTTCGAGCGTCTGGTCGGCCGGCGCGGGCACGTCGATCTCCAGCGGGTCGACGGAAACGATGCGCACGACCGGATCGCCCTCCCGCACCGACTGGCCCGTGTCCACGAGCACCTGGTCGATCACCCCGTCCCACGGCGCGCGCAGGCTGAACTTCGCCACCCGCGCCTCGGCCCGGTCGGCCTGCAAACGTGAGAGCGTCTGGTTGAACAACTGCAGGTCCAGGTCGATCTCGGCCGTCTCGCTCGCCACGCGGGCGCGGTCGTACTCGGCCTGGGAGAGGCCGTGGCGACGGAACACCTCGTCCGCCCGGTCGAACTCGAGTCTCGCCAGTTCCGTCTGCTTGCGGGCGCGCTGCACCGGCAGTTCCGTCTCCGCTCGCTCGCGCTGGAAGCGGGCCTCGGCGATGTCCTCGCTGTCGTCCCCGCGAACGAGCATCTCTCCCGCCGACACCCGCTGCCCGCCGACCACGGCGACCTCGGCTACGCTCGTCGAGAGCGAGAAGCCCATCACCGCGTCCCGGCTGGGCTTCGTCACGGCCCGCTCGCCGCCGAACGAACGCACTGTCGCCGGCTCGCCCGCGGGCTGCACCGGCGGCACGATCGACGCCGCGCACACGACCGCGACCGACGCCAGCCCGATCATCGCGGCGACTCGCCGCCTGACAGCAGGTGGACTCATGGCAGTGCTTTCTTCCATAAGGAGGAGCCGTCGTACCCGGCGTGGGCCGGGGGGATGGGCCGCGGTCTGGTCGTCGGCCCGGAGGCTCCCGCACGGTGGGCAAGGAGGTCTACGCCCCGCCACCGGGGCCGGTTCCCGCCTATCGTAGCCCTCACGCAGCCCATCCGAGGCCGCTCCCCCCACCACATCGGCAGAACGGAGTCCCCCGGTGTCCACACCCGTGATGCACGCCACCCGGCCCGCCGCCCGCCTCGCCCTGAACGGCGGCACACCCGTCAGCGCGACACCCGTCCCGTTCATGAAGCCTCAACTCCACCGGGCCGACATCGACGCCGCCATCGCCGTCCTCGAATCCGGGATGCTCCGGGCGGCTGGCCGCTGCGAAGAACTCGAACGCCGCTTGGCCGAGATGTCCGACGCCCGTCACGGCCTGACCTGCTCCAACGGGACGACCGCCCTGCAACTGGCCTACGGCGCGCTCTTCTCGCCCGGCGACGAGATTCTCGTCCCCGCCTGGACCTACATCGCCACCGTCAGCATGGTCGTCGCCGCCGGCTGCACCCCCATCTTCGTCGACTGCCTCGACGACACCTTCCAGATGGACCCCGCCGACGCGGCCCGCAAGGTCACGCCGCGCACGCGCGGCATCGCCGCTACGCACCTCTACGGGTGCCCGGTGGACATCGACGCCTTCCAGTCGCTCGCCGCCAGGCACGGCCTGAAGGTCGTCTACGACGCCGCGCAATCGCACCTCGCACGCTACGCCGGGCGCGGCATCGGCGCGTTCGGCGACGCCGTCACCTACTCGTTCTACGCGACCAAGAACCTCGGCACGGGCGAGGGCGGGCTGCTCTCCGTCAACGACGATGCGATCGCCCGCGAGATCGCCCTGCTGCGCTCGCACGGCGAGACCGAGAAGTACCTCCACGAGCGCATCGGGTTCAACTACAGGATGAACGACATCACGGGCGCGATCGGCTGTTCGCGCCTTGACAGGCTGCCGGCCGAGACCGCCGCCCGCCAGGCCGCCGCCGCCCGGTTCGACGCGATTCTCGCCGACGTCGAGGGGCTGACCGCGCCGACCGTCACTCCGAAAGCCGAGGCCGTGTGGCACCTGTACACGGTGAAGATGGACCTGTCGCGTTTCACCTGCACGCGCGACGAGTTCTGTGCCGCCCTGAAGGCCGAGGGCGTGCCGACCGCCGTTCACTACCCGCGAGCGACGGTGGACCAGCCCGCGCTTGCCGCGTGGAATCGGCACGACACGCCGATCGCGAGTTCGCTCTCCGAGCGGGTCTTCTGCCTGCCGATGCACCACGCCCTGACGGAGGAGCACTTCCGCACCGTCGAGGAATCGCTGCGGAAGGTGGCGGAGGCGTACAGGGTCTGACCTCCCTTCCCGCGCCGGTGGATTCGCCGAAGGGCTCCCCGGATTCCTACCATCGCGGCATGAGTCGATGGGGTCTTCCGCCGCCGGAGCCGGAGTGCGTCAGCGACGCGATGGCCGAGGTGCTGCGCAGATAGACGCCTGTGGACCGTCCGGCCGTGCTCGATCGGATGTGGCGTTCCGCACGCGACACGATCGAGCACGTTCTTCGCGAACAGCATCCGGAATGGGACAACGATCGAATCCGCCGGGAAGTCGCGCGGAGGCTCTCGCATGGAGCCGTCTGAACGACTCGCGATCGTTGTCGATGTCTACGGCCGCGCGTTCACGACAAGCCGTCAGCGTGCCGCCAGCCCCACAAGCAACGCGGCTCCCTCCGAATGGTCCACGCGAAGCCCGACGCCCGCGGGCACAAGGACGACGCCTCCGGCCTTCAGGCGGGTCTCCCCGACCGCGATACGCCCGGCCGCGCAGACCACGACCGTGCATCCCCCGGCCAGGTCCGTTGTCCCGCGCCCCGCCGCCGTCACGGTGTAGAACGCCGTCGAGACCATCGGCAGCGTCCCCTCGCCGAAGAACTTCACCGCGCGCGGCGCGGGCTTGACGTCGATGCACGCCATCGCCTGCTCCACGTGCAACTCGCGCCCGGCACGCCCGTACTCCTTCGCCCAGTCGTACACCCGGAACGTCGTGTCGCTCGGCGTCTGCACCTCCGCCACCAGCACGCCCGCGCCCAGCGCGTGCACCGTCCCGCTCGGCAGGTTGTGGCACTCGCCCCGCACGGCCGGAACGGCCTCGAGCAGCGCCACAACTCCCTCTCCCTGCCCCCTGCGCAGCGCCCGCTCGAAATCCGCCCGCGCCACGCCCCGCTTCACACCCTTGTAGATCACACTGCCCAGGTCGGCCTCCAGCACGTACCAGCACTCGGTCTTGAGGTGTGCGCCGGGATGCTCGCGCGCATACTCCGGCGACGGGTGTACCTGCACGCTCAGGTGCTCGCGCGCGTCGAGGAACTTCACCAGCAGCGGAAACCCGCCGTCGGCCGCGGGCCTCGCTCTGCCGAGCAGCGCGCCGCCCCACGCCTCCATCACGTCGTGGAGGGTGCGCCCCGCCATCGGTCCCGACGCGATCACCGAGCGCGCCTCGCCCCCCCCTCCGCCGGACGCGCTCGTCTCCACCAGGTCGGCCACCTCCCACGACTCGCCCACGAGCGCGCCCTCGGGCAGCGGCTTGCCGTAGCGGGCAAGGCGGCGACCGCCCCACACCTTCTCCTTCAGGATCGGCTCGAACGTGAGCGGGTACGGCCCGGTCATGGCTGCCCGGTCACCGTGCCGCGGAACGGCCCCAGCGCGATCCCGCTCGCCCGCGCCTCGAACGTCGGCTGCCCCTCCACCACGCCCTGCACGTCGCTCGTGAAGCGGCGACGCCCGATCTTGTGCTCCTGACACAGGATGAGCAGCGTGTCGCCCGGCGAGACGCTCTTGCGGAACACGCAACTCTCGATCCGCAGGAACGCCGCCAGTTGCGGCTCCGGCTGCCTGATGTTGAACAGGTACGCCGCCAACTGCGCCGCCGTCTCGACCATCAGTACGCCGGGCAGCATCGGCCGGCCCGGAAAGTGCCCGGCCACCCAGAACTCGTCATCGCGCACACGCTTGACGCCGACCACCCGTGTCTTCGCCTCGTTCTGCCACAGAATGCCGTCGAGTTGGAGCATCGTCCCCCGGTGCGGCAGGTATCGCTCCAGCCCGGCACGATCGACAATCGTCCGGCCGAGGTCCAGCCCCGACAGGTCGAACAGCAGGCCCTCCGCGTTCACCTCGGGCGTTTCCGTCCGGGTGTCCTCGGCGGATTCCACTGGTCGTCGCGCCTCCAGCGTCGTGGTGTCAGGAGGGCTTCCCGGCATCGCGGAGTTCCAGGATCTGCTTGCGAACCTCTTGGGCCGCGTCCTTGATCTGCTGCATGGACTGTCTCGCCCGTGTGCCCGCCGCCTTGTTCCCGCCTTCGGCCTTCTCGATGTCGTCCTGTGCCTCGGCGACGAGTTTCTTCAGCTGTTCGAATGCTTCCACGGCCTCGCGCCCCTGCTGCTGGGCTTCCCGGCGTCGGACGCCGGGTCGCGTGCGTGCGGTTCGACCTCGGACCCCCGAGGATACCGGCAGGCCCCCGGGCCTGCCCGGCCACAGCATACCCCCTCCGCCCCTCCCGCGGGGCCAGAAAAACGCCCCCGACCCTCACCGCGCGATCTGCGGCAGGACGCGCTCAACGATTCCCAGGGCCGCCGACGCATACGCCGGGGTGCCCTCCTGTCCAGCCACCCCAGGCACGCACGCCGCCATCAGCACCCGACGGATCGACGCAAGGGATCCATAATCCCCGTCCGTGCGCAAACCATGCTCCCGCCTGAACTTAGCCAGCACGGAGACCGGCTTGACCCCCTCCAGCCGATCCTCGCGCCCCCAGAACTGACGCTCCAGGTACACCGCATCCTCTACCCAGCAACCCGGATGCACGAACGCCAGGTCCAGGAGTACGCACGGCCCGGCCCCCTCCCCGGATCCTCGCCGGCGCATCGCGTTGCCGGGGTGCAGATCGCCGTGGCACCAGGTATCCAGCGGCCTCGCCCGCCACGCCGCCTCCAGCGTCGGCAACGCTCGCTGCACCTTCTTCAGCGCCTCATTCCACCGCTGAGCCTCCCCCATCTCCACCTCGTGCGTGCGCAGAGCGTCGCGAGAACGCCCGATCAGCGCGCCCCAGTCCCGCTCCGGCGGCGTGCCGTCAACCGGGCGGGCCTGCTCCGCCAGCGCGTGGAATCGGGCCGCGGTGCGCAGGAGATCCTCGATCCCCGCCCGGTCGATCGCGTGCGCGAGCGTGTGCCCCTCCAGCCGCTCCATCACGAGCCAGCCGAGATCATACCCGCCGAGCGCTTCGCCCCCCGCCACCACGCGCGGCACCGGGCGCGCGTCGGCGAGCAACGGGGACCCGCCAGCCTCCACCGTGCCGAGAAGCATCGCCCAACGATGCTCGCGCGGCCCGACCGGGAGTTTCACCACGACCGGCTGGCTATTGCCGTCGCTGTCCGTCCATTGGGCGAATCCCGTGGCCGCGCCACCCCGCTGCCAAGTGGATCGGAACCACTCGATCTCGCCTAGACGCCCGCCGCACGCCTCTCGCAACGCGGGTGCGAGCGCGGCGGCCAGCGTCTGCGGGTCTCCCACCGGGCTGGGGCTGGACGGTCCTCCGCTCATCGGATCGGCGTGCACTCCCGAGGCGGCCGACACGCCGCCGACATCACGCTACACGCCCGGCCCCACTACGCAC
Organism: Phycisphaerales bacterium; assembly: GCA_035443945.1. Taxonomy (GTDB): domain Bacteria; phylum Planctomycetota; class Phycisphaerae; order Phycisphaerales; family UBA1924; genus CAADGN01. Next base: position 52,355 of record DAOMNQ010000010.1, read on the forward strand.
AACCTCCGCCCGAAACAACTCCAGCACCGCACCCGGCGGCAGGCTCTCCGCCCTGTCCGCGGGCCGAACGCCCTCCGGCCAGGGGAAATCGCGTCCGAGAACCGACCCGATCTGCTTGCGACGCTGGGCGAACACCCGCTGACAGAAGTCCGCCAACGCACGCCCGTCCAGCGATGGGGCATCGGACCTGCGCTCGACCGCCACCATCGCACTCGTCACCTCAGGGCGCGGCCAGAAACACTCCGGCCCCAGCGCCGCGATCGTCCGCACGCGCGCGAGCAACGCCGCGACAACCGCCAGCGGCCCGTACGCCTTCGACCCCTCGCACACCGTCAACCGCTCCGCGACCTCACGCTGGATCGTCACGAACATCGCGCGGCACTCGGGATGGTCCACCAGCAGCGTGAGCATGAGCGGCGTCGCGCTCCCGTACGGCAGGTTCGCCACGAGCGAGAACGGCCGGCCCGCGAGCACGCTCGCCAGCGCGCCGGAGAGCGCTCGCTTGCCGTCAAGACAGTCCCCCTCCACCAGCGTGAAACGCGCCCGTTCCCCGAGCCGTTCCCGAAGCAACCCCGCCAGCCCCCGGTCCAGTTCGCACGCGACGACCTCGCACCCGCGCGCAAGCAACTCCTCCGTGAGTGTGCCGGTGCCGGGTCCGACCTCGAGCACGAGATCATCCGCGCCAACGCCCGACACATCGACAAGCCGACGGAGCAGGTTGTGATCGATCAGAAAGTTCTGCCCGAGCGCATGGCGCGGGGAGAGTCCGTGCGAGGCGAGGAGTTCGCGAATCTCGGAGAGGGTCTGGGGCACCGTTCCATGATACGAACCCCCGATACGAGCCCCGAGCGGAAGCTCGGGCGAATGGTCCAGTACGTACCCCTTTGGTACGCTCGGGAAATGCCCGCCCCCCTCGCCTACTTCCTGACCTGGACGACCTACGGAACTCGCCTCCACGGGGACGCTCGCGGCACCGTTGACCGCGATCACAAACGCCCGGGCACGCCGTTCCTGCCCGCGGACGAGTCCCGCGTCCTCGCGATGCGCGAGAAGATGTCGCAACCGCCGTACCTCATGGATGAGGACGCGCAGGCCGTCGTGCAGGCGGCGATCCGCGAGCACGCAGAGGTCAAGGGCTGGCGCATCCTGGCGCTCGCGACTCCCGGCACGCACGTTCATCTCGTCATCGACTGCCGCCGGCCCGGCGTGCCTCTGCCACCTCCGGAGCGGGTCATGCAATCCTTCAAGTCGTGGGCTACGCGTGCGCTCCGCGCGCACAAACTTGTCGGTCCGAGCCGCCGCGTGTGGACCGATCACGGAAGCACGAGATGGGTCAACAACGCGGAAGGGCTTCAGGGAGCGTTGGATTACGTGATGTACGGGCAGTAGAGGCTATCCCGTAACCTCGGAGAACCGATCTCACCACAGAGGCACAGAGAGCACCGAGGCAGGAATCATTGGTTGTTTTCTCGGTGCCCTCTGTGCCTCTGTGGTGAATCTCGGGTTTCGGGATAGGCTCTAGCCCCCTCCGCTTCCGCGGAGGGCTCGTACGCACACGAATCGCGTACACGCGCTCACCACTCCCCCCCGAGCACCCGCTCCACCGCCCACGCCACGCCGTCCTCGCCGTTCGAGCGCGTGATGCGCCCCGCCGCGGCCCGCACGTCCGGGATCGCGTTCCCCATCGCCACGCCGAGGCCCGCGCCGCGGATCATGGTCAGGTCGTTCACCTGGTCGCCGATGGCGCAAATGCGCGAGGCCTCGATGCCGCGCTCGCCCGCCACGTGCCGGATCGCCGACCACTTGTCCGCCCTCGCGTCGAAGAGTTCGAGGATGTGCACCGAGTCCGCCGCCTTCTCCGCCTCGACCACCGCCGGGAAGTTGTGGTAGCAGACCAGCCCGCCGAACTCGGCCCGCACGACGCCCTCCACGCCCTCGAGCGCGGCCGGGCGCGCACACGCCCCGACGCGCACCGTGTGGTCCGGGTGCTCATCCTCGTCGATCGAGCGCGCCAGCCGCACGTTCACGCGCATCGTCTCGAACCACCACTGCGTCGTCGGGTCCACCGCGTGCTGCTGCTCCCCGGTCACGACGAGGTAGTCGTACCCGGCCGCGTGCCGGTCCTTCAGCACCAGCGCGGCGTGCCCGTGGTCGAGGATGGCGCCCACCAGGCGCGACGAGAGCGTCGGGTGCATCGGGAACCGGTGCAGCGTCGCCTCGGTGCGCGGGCACGCGATCATCGACCCGCCCGCCACGACCACCGGCTCCTCCTGCCCGATCGCCCGCAGCGCGAGCTGCGACTCGGCCAGCCCGCGCCCGGTGCAGACCGTGACCGCCATCCCGGCCTCGCGCGCCCGGGCGATCGCCTCGGCGTTGCGCGCACTGACGCGCCCCGCCGGGTCCAGCAGCGTGCCGTCGAGATCAATCGCGAGCATGTCGTAGCGGCGCACGCCCGATGGTAGCGGGCGCGCCGCGGTCACTCCGGCGAGCCGCCGTCGCGGAGTTTGAGCGCGCCGGGACCCAGCGTGATGACGTTCTTCCCCGCTCTCTTGCTCTCCAGCGCCAGCCGGTCGGCGCGGTCGAGCAGTTTCTCCGCCGTCGAGCCGTCCCACGGGAACGTCGCAAGCCCGCCGGAGATCGTCAGCGTGCCCGGCGCCAGACCCGCGAGTTTCGGGAACTGGCACGAGTGAACCTGCCGCTGGAACCGCTGCGCAATGTCGAAGACGGAAGTCGGATGCCTGCTGCCCGGATCGCGCGGGCCGTGCGGCTCATAGAAGATCACCGCGAACTCGTCGCCCCCGATGCGGCAGACGCGGTCGGTCGGCCGCACGACGCTCGTCAGCATCCGGACCGTCTCGCGCAGGATCTCGTCCCCCGCGCCGTGCCCGTGCTCGTCGTTGAACCGCTTGAAGTCGTCGATGTCGAACATGAGCACCGTGAGCGAACGCCGCGCCTCGCGGGCACGGTCGATCGCCACCGTCAGGAAGCGGTCGAAGTAGCGTCGGTTCCACGCCCCGGTCACCGGGTCGCGGAACGCGGCCTGGCGCAACTCGCCCAGTTGCGACGACAGGCGCAGCCAAAGCCCCAGCCACGCGGCGTGCGGGTGCAACTCCTCCGCCGTGGCCGATGCGCTCCGCAGCGCGCCCGCCGGCGCGCCCCCCGCGCCGCCCGGCACAAGCGCAACCGCCCCCGCCGCGTCGCGCTCCGCGCCGGGCGGGATGAACTCGACGTCGGCCCTCCCGGTCCGATCGCGGATGAGCGTCAGGCCCTCCGCGAGCGCCTCACCGCCGCGCAGCAGCCGCTCGACCATGGGCGCGTCGCCGACGGGCCGCTCCGGGCCGGCCGCGAGCAGGGCATCGACGATCGGATCGACCGCGCTGTCCTCGCGCGTGCGATCGCGATCGCCGTCGTCCGTGCGCGTCTTCCCGTTCGACGAGACATCGCGCAGCATCTGTCGGAGCGTCTGCGCGGTTGCCCCGGAATCCACAACGCCGTCGTACAGCCCCGCTTGGGCGCTCCCCGCACCGACCCGGAACACGCGCACGCACGGATCGACCAGGCGCAGCCCAGCCAGGAAGTTCGGCAGGTTGTCGCCGCGCGACGCCGAATCGCCGTTCACCGGCGGCTCCGCGTCCGGCGCCACGACCACCACCGCCGCGGCCGGGCTGCGGTCGTCGATCGGGTCGCTCAGTTCGCCGATCGCGTCGAGCGGCGTGCGAGCGCGGATGACCTCAATGCCGGGGTCAAGTCGCAAGCGCGCATCCAGACCAGTCCGGCCGACCAGGATCACTCGCAACTCGGGGGACTCCGGGGCCACCTGCCACTCCCGCAATCAACCGGGACGCACCCTCAGCGACCGCGCCGCGCGTCTCCGGAGGAATCATCGGCCAATAACATCGCCAACTCTTCTTCGGTCAGAAGCGTACGGGCGTTCGGCATCGACTCGGGATCGGACGCGGATTCCTGCCCGTTCGGCACGGAATGGGCCGCCAAAGGCCCCGCAGGCCCGCCCGACAGCCTCAGCGGAACGCCCGTTCGACGGGGGGCAGCGCCGGCGACGATCGTCACGGGCCTCGGCTTCGGAACCTCGACCACCGTGAGCGAGTCCGGATCGCCCGCTCGGAAGGCCCAACAGACTGCCGCCGGCGCGAAACGGACCGCCGCGGCAATCACCCGCTCCCAATCCGGCAGCGTCTCCGGCTCAACCAGCACGAGGACGGGGCGGGCGTGCTCGGTGGCCCCACGTAACCGCAGCAGGCGGGCAAACGCCGCGTACGGCCCCGTCTCTGCCGTCGGCTCGATCCCGCGCCGACGCAGCGACTGCACCAACGCGCCAGGCGGACGGGCACGCGGAGCGTGCCAGAGCACACAGACCGGCGATGGACGCAATCCCTCCATGCCCGCAGTGTACGGCAGGCCGACAGCGGGACAATGGACAGTGGACAGTGGACATGAAGACGGCAGAGGAGCGGTCAGGACTGGAGCAGGGCCTCGGCGACGCGAGCCGCGCCATCGACCGGGCCGAGGGAGGCGAGGGCGGAAAGCATGGCGTTGCGCCGGCCACCGTCGCATAGCAGTTCAGCGAGGGCGATGCCGGCAGTGGTCATGTTCCGTGATGGTTCGATGAGGTCTGCGGCGATCACCGCTGCGCCAGCGCGTTCCAGCGGCTCGGCGTTGTGACGCTGGTGCTGATCGCGGTGGTACGGGAACGGCATAAAGACGGTCGGTACGCGGTTCGCCCAGGCCTCGGCGACCGTGCCCGCGCCCGCCCGCGCAACCGCAAGATCCGCCGCACCCCACGCCACGCCCATCGGATTGATGAAGTCCACGACCCGCGCCGAAACGCCGGCCTGCGCGTAGGCCTCGCGCACCGCGTCGGAATCCTTCGGGCCTGTCTGGTGCAGAACCTGCCACCCGGCGAGGTCGCCCGCATGTTGGCGCACGAACTCCGCCATGAACAGGTTGACGCTGCTCGCCCCCTGGCTCGCTCCCGTCACGAGCAGCGTGGGCCGTGCAGGATCCAACCCCAGCGCACGCCGGCACGACACGGCATCGCCGGGGGCAAGCGCGACCTTGCGAACCACGGGCGAGATCGAAGCCCACCCGGCCCGCGCCTCGCGCCCCGCGTTCAGCACCTGCCCGGCGTGACGCGCCAGCCACCGGTTCGCCTTCCCCGGCGGCGTGTCGAGGTTCAGCAGCGCCACCGGGCAGCGCTCGGCCCGCGCCGCCTGAACCGCCGGTGCACTCACGAACCCGCCCGTGGAGAGGACGCGAACGCTGCCGCACTCGTCTCGCAGTCGGCGGATCGCGGCGCGCGAGGCTCGCACGGACCGACCCCACGAACCAATGAACCTCACCATCGCGACGGGTCGCATCGCCGGCGTGGCGATGGGCAGCGGCACGAACTCGACGCCCTCCCCCTCCAGGATCGACCGATCCACGGCCCGCGACGAGCAGAGAAAGACCGCCCGCACGTCGTCGCCCGTCCGCTCTCGCAGCCGCTCGAGCACAGCGAGCGACGGGTACAGGTGCCCGCCCGTTCCCCCCCCCGCGAAGATGAAGCCGGGCACGTTCATGCTGCGGATTGAATGGGAGCAGGGATCGAGGGATCAAGGCATCAGGGCATCGAGGGAACGGCCTGAGCGTCTGGCTGCGATTCGTCGTCGTCCGCCGGCGCCGGCTGTGTGCGGTCCATCGCCGCCAGCAACCCGAGCGCGGCCGCCGTCAGCACCCAGCCCGTCCCGCCCGACGAGAGCAGCGGCAGCGCAATCCCCTTCGTCGGCCCGAGTCCCGTCACGACCGCGAGGTTGATGATCGCCTGCAACCCCACCGTCGCCAGCACGCCGATGCCCAGCAGTTTCAGGAACGCCGACGGCTCGCGCCGAACGATCAACACGCCCGTGATGAGCAGGCAGGCGTACAGCCCGACCACCAGCGCGGCCCCGGCGATGCCGAGTTCCTCGCAGATGATGGCGAACAGAAAGTCGGTCTGGTCTTCGGGCAAATAGCCGAACTTCTGGATGCCGTGCCCGAGGCCGCGCCCCCAGCCCTCGCCGCCCGCGACCGCCGCCATCGACTGGATCATGTGGTAGCCGGCCCCCTGCGGGTCGGCGAACGGGTCGAGGAACGCCGTGAGTCTCCGCACGCGGTACGGGCTGACGACGATCGCGCCGACGATGCCCAGCAGCCCGAACGGCACGATGTACGCGAAATGCAGCAGCCTCGCCCCGCCCGCGAGCAGCACGACGCTCGTCGCCGCGGCGATCAGCACGCCCGTGCCAAGGTCCTCGATCACGACGAGTCCCGCAACGATGCCCGTCAACAGCAACGCCGGCGCGAGTCCCAGCCAGAATCGCGGCATCAGCGGGGCACGCGCCGCCGCCAGCCACGCCATCAGCCCGATCAGCCCCCACTTGGCGATCTCCGACGGCTGCACCGAGAGACCGCCCGCGATCGGCAACGCAATCCACCGCGACGATGCGTTCACCTCCCGCCCGACGCCGGGGATGTACACCAGCCCGAGGATGGCCACCAGCCCAAGCGTCACCACGCCCGCAACCGCAAGCCCCCGATCCGGCGACAGTGGACAAGGGACTGTGGAACGTGGACAGTCAGACTGCGACCGACACCCACTCAGGATGTCCACTGTCCGCTGTCCATTGTCCACTGTCCACTGCCGCCCGGTCAGTCTTCTGGCCGGCGCGTACGCCGCCGCCGCGAAGGCTCCGCACGCCACCAGCATGTACACGGTCGAGCGGGAGAGGATGATCGACCGCGGCGTGATGCCGTCCGCGTCCACCTCGGCCCCGATCGGCGAGACCGCCATCCCAGCCGAGTTCACCATCACCACCCCCAGCGTCAGCAGGGCGAGCACACAGATGGCGATCGTCTGGCCGGGACGGAGCATGGCGTCCCCCTGTATCGGGAGTCACGCCGGAAACCCTGCAACGACACGAGGCACACCCGGTCCGGCTCAGCGGACGACCGCCAGCGGCACGCGCCGGTCCAGGTCCGCCACCGGCCGTGCGACCAGGTCGTACCCCCCGCTCCCCACCACCACGCACCGCACCAACTCCCCGGGGCTGAGCGGCGAGCCGGACAGCACGTACGTCACCGCGTCGATCTGCGGGGCCTGGAACCTCGCTCGCGCTCGGTAACAGTGGCCGGATGTCCACTGTCCATTGTCCATTGTCCACTGTCCCTCCACCAGAACGTCCAGCCGTTCCCCCGTCTCGGTCGGGCGGTCCGGGTCGTACTTCGCCGCAATGCCCGCCGCCCGCTCGAACGCAAGCCGTTGCTGGAGCAGCAGCACCTCCGCCTTCCGACGGGTCTTGACCTCGGCGGGAACAGCGAGCGCGGGGTCGCCCTCCATAGTCCCCGCCGGCGTGCCCTCCTCGCGCGAGTACTCGAACACCCCCACCGCGTCGAACGCCGACTCCTCCACGAACGCCAGCAGGTCGCGGTGGTCGTCCTCGGTCTCACCGGGGAAGCCGCTGATGAATGTGGTTCGGATGGCGATCCCCGGCACGCGCTCGCGCAGCGTGCGAATGAGCCGCCGCTGCTCGTCCGCCGTCACGTTGCGCCGCATCGCCGCGAGCATCCGGTCCGAGCCGTGCTGGAGCGGGATGTCGATGTAGGGCAGCACCCGGCCTCGCGAGCACAACTCGGCGAAGGCATCGATGAACTCGTCGCGGAAGTTCGAGGGGTAGGCGTACATCAGGCGGATCCACGCCGAGCCGCCTATCTCCTCCGCCGCCCGGTCGAGCGCGTCCAGCAGCGCGGGCAGCCCGCCCTCGAATCGGCGCATGCCCGTCCGCCACCCGCACCCGAGGTCGTCGCCGTAACTCGTCGTGTCCTGCCCGATCAGGTTCAGTTCGAACGCCCCGTCGCTGAGCAGTTCGCGGGCCTCGGCAACGCACCGCTCGATCGGCTTCGACCGCATCTTGCCGCGGATGCTCGGGATGGTGCAGAACGCGCAGTTCTGGTTGCACCCCTCGCTGATGCGCAGGTACGCGTAGTGCCGCGGCGTCAGACGCAGCCGCGCCGAGTCGTCCTCGAAGTAGCCGACGCCCTTGCCGTCCTTCCCGTTGACCGTCAGCCCGATGGTGTTCCGCCCTCGCTCCTTCGCGGCCTGCAGCGCGTTGGCGGCGATCCAGTACGGCGGCCTCTCCTCGCCGATGTCCTCCCGCGTCGCGCCCGCGCCCCGCACGGCCTCGACGATCCGGTCCCGGTCGAAGACGCCGATCATCGCGTCGATGCCCGGCGCCCACTCGAGCATCTTCGCCCGGTGCCGCTGCACGAGGCACCCGGCGACGATCACGCGCTTCACCATGCCGCGCTGCTTGGCACGAACGGCGTCGCGGATGACGCCCAGCGATTCCTGCTTCGAGGCCTCGAGGAACCCGCAGGTGTTGATGACGACCGCATCCGCCGGCTCGATCCCGTCCTCGACCGGCCCACCCCCCTCGACCGAGAGCGCATCGTCGTGCCCCCAGTCGTGCGCGGAGGGGTCGTAGGAGACCGGGATCAGCCCGTCCTCCGCGAGCAACCCGAGCATCTTCTCGGAGTCGACGAGGTTCTTGGGGCACCCCAGGCTCACGAACGACACCGTCCGCACGCCCGGATCCGCCGCCTTCTTTCGGGATGTGCGTCCGCCTCGGGGCATCAGACGAAGACTGTAGGCCCCGGGCAGGAAACCCCGGCGTTCACGAGACGATCGGCGCGGCCGGCCGCCCCTCGCTCGCCAGACCCGCCATGCCCTCAGCCGGGTAGTGCCGCTTCAGCGCGGCCATGAACGACTCATGCTCGGCCGTCACGAGGTACACCGCCTGCGACAACCGCCAGCCGACGAACTTCAACGCGCGCGGCAGCGCCTCGCGCGTGGTGCACACCACCAGTTCGCCGTCCTCGAACCGCAGCGGAAGCACCGAGAACTGCCACGCCTGCCGACGCTCGACCAGCGTCAGGGCCTCCAGGTCCACCACCTCCCCCAGCGGGTCGATCCGCGGCGCGACCGCCGCGTACTGCTCCGCCCACGCCTGCTCCACCAGCGCGGGGTCAAGCCCGAACATGTCCTCGGCCAGCGCGCCGAACGGCCGCCCGCGCGCACGCTGGGCCTCCAGCACGCGGTCGCGCTGTTCCGGGCTGAGCAGGCCGCGTGCCACCAGCAGATCACCCAGTCGGAGCGTCATGGAGGTCTCCCCTGCCGGCCTCTGCCGGCGACGCCTCAGGCATCGACAGGGCGAGCACACCGATGCAGCGCGAAGCCTCCACGCTCGCAGATCTCCTGCCGACCGCGATCCATGCGCGGGAAGGACCGGCTGGGCGAGCGCGGCGGGGCGTTCCGACTGTGCGGGCGACCACACCAGTTCGGTCGCCGAGACCACTTGACAGCCGCGACCGCCTCAGGCCGCCGGCTCGACCGTCGAACTCAGGCCCCGTGCCCGGAGCCGCTCGCGGTAGAACTCCGCACGCTCGAAGTGCGCCACCAGCACCACTGCGCGGCCGCGGGCGCTCGCCTCGTGCATCACGCTCTTGGCCTCATCCGCGTCCAGCGGCGTCGAGTCCGTGATGGCTCGGATCACGAACCGCGCGTCGTGTGCGTTGTCATGCAGCAGCAGAAGATTGAAGGGCGGCAGTCGGTCCAACTTTCCCGGCTGGGATGCCGCGCTCTCGCGTGCCGCCGCGAGGTTCTTCGCGATCTGACGCTTGCGGGCCTGCTCTTCACGATCCGGTTCGTCGGCCTGACGACTCATGGCGTTCCCCTCCTGGGCGCCGGGGCGTTCGGCCTTCTGCAAACCTATCACGAGATCGATCGAACGCCACCCGCCGCGACAGAATGTCGAACCCGACGCACCGTGCGCTCGCTCGCAAGCCCCATCACCCCAAGGGGTTATGGCGCGATCACCGGACGCCGCCGAGACCCCGCACGCCCGTCCGGGAACCAATCGGGGCCAACGTCGTATAACCACCTGTCCCGACGATGCTTCGGGCCGACTCCGGCCGCCGGATGACGGGGCAGTCTCTCAGCAGTTCGGCGTGCAACCGGTGGTCAGAGGCGAGCGGGCTGTCCGCGTGCGCGCCCGCGCCAACCACACTTTCTCCTCCAGCGACCCGTCCCGCCCACAGGCGGGCGGGTCGCGTTCCACTACTTGCCCACGCAGAACGACGCAAACACACGCCCGATCACGTCGTCAGGCGTGATGCGACCCGTCAGCCCGCCGATCGCGTCCAGCGCGCTCCGCAGCGCATCCGCCACCAGTTCCGGCGCGCCCAGCGAGTGCGCGTCGTTCGCCGTGAGCGAGCCAGCATCCTCCAGCCCGCGCAGCGCGAACGCGAGCGCACGCCGGTGCCGCGGCAGCATCGAGCCTGCGGGCGCGCCGACCGCGTCCGCGATCGCCCGGCGCAGCGGCCCCAGATTCCACCCGTCCAGCGCGCACACCGCGAGCCCGCCCCCGCCCCGCCCTGGAAGGTCCGCCTTCGTGCGCACACGGAGAATGGGAACGGCGGCCGGCGCGCCCTCGATCGACGCGAAACGCCCTGTGGGATCGCAGTGAATGATCGCATCCACCGCGCCGAGCGAGGCCCGCGCCCCCCGCTGCGCACCCGCGTCGATCGGCCCGTGCGCCACCCCGTCAAGCCCGGGCAGGTCGAGCAGGTCCACCGTCGGCGCGCCCGGCGCATCCTGCGAGAGGTCGAGCGGCTCGCGCAGCGCGTCGCGCGTCGTGCCTGCCACGTCGCTCACCACCGCCCGGCGCCGACCGAGCAGCGCGTTGAAGAGCGTGCTCTTCCCGGCGTTCGGCGGGCCGACGAGCGCGACCGTCGCTCGATCCGACGCGCCCAGTCTCGCGCGGAACTCACCATGCAGTTCCGCGCCGATCTCGCCCACGAGCGCGCCCAGCCGCCGGCGGAGATCGCCCGGCACGATCGGCACCACGTCCTCCTGGTCCGCGAAGTCCACGCCCGCCTCGACGAGCGCAAGCAGGGTGGCGATCTCATCGGCCCATGCGCCGTACCGCTCGCCCGTGTCGCCGCTGAGCAGCCGCCGGGCCGCGTCGAGTTCATCCCTGCTCCGCGCCGCGATCGTCGCCGCGACGCCCTCGGCCTGCGTGATTGTCAGCCGGCCGTTCAGGTACGCCCTGGCAGAGAACTCACCCGGCTCGGCCAGGCGAACGCCATCGACCGCGAGCAGCACCGCCAGCGTTCGCTCGACGAGTGCGGGGTTGCCCGGCAGTTGCACTTCGACCGAGTCCTCGCCGGTGTACGACGCCGGCGCGACGAACCGCAGCGCGAGGCACGGGATCGTCAGACGATCCGCGACGCGGAGCAAGCATGCGTGCATCCCCGCGGACGACGGCGGCGCATCCGCCAGCACGACCGCCAGCGCACGCTCGACCCCCGCCCCGGAGAGCCGCACGATCGCCCTCGCCGAACGCCCGTGCGGCGACGCGACGGCCACGATGACGTCTCCCGTGCGCACGCCCGATCATTGGCCCGGCTCAGCGCCGCTTCTTGTACCTGCGCGGGGTGTCGTCCGGCCGGTCCCGCCCGGCACGCGGATCGACGCGCTTCGCCCCGCCGCCGCCCCGGCGCGCCGCCTCCTGCTTCTCCCGCTGCTGCGCCGCGACCTCCTGAAGCCTCGCCATAAAGCCCGATCGCTTGCCGCTCTTCTTCGCCTTGATCTTGTCCAGGTCCAGCAGCCCGTGCTTCTCGCAGTGCGCCCGGATCCACCGGCTCTCGAAGATGCCGAGCGTCGAGTTCGTGATGAAGTAGAGCGAAAGCCCGCTCGGCGCGTTGTACATGAACACCGGGAACATCACCACCGACACGACCCGCATGATCTTCTGCTGCTGCTCCTGCTCCGGCGTCATCGCGGCCGAGGGCGGCGGCGTCAGGTACTTCTGGTGAACGTAGAACACCACGCCCAGCAGCAGCGGCAGCACGTTCAGCGAACTGATCGCCCCCATCAGCGGGATGGTGAACAGCGTGCGCCCGAAGTAGATCGCCCGGTCCGGCTCCGACAGGTCGCCCAGGAACGACCACTGCGCACCCGTCATCGCCTGGAACACGCCGAAGAACGCCGGCTCGTGCCGGAGTTCGATCGCGAAGTACAGCGTCGCGTAGAGCGCGATCCAGACCGGGCTTTGCAGGAAGAGCGGCAGGCACCCGAGGAACCCCGCCGGGCTGACGCCCTCCTCACGCCACAGGCGGGCCATCTCCTGCTGCATCCGCTGCTTGTCGTTGCGGAACTTCTCCTGGATCGCCTTCTGCTTGGGCGCGAGGCCCTGCATCTGCTTGCCGAACCGCTGCATCCGGATCTGCGCGAACCGCGTCACCGGGTGCAGGGCCGTCCGCACCACCACCACCAGGAAGATGATCGCCAGCCCCCAGTCGTGCGTCAGCGAGTGCAGCAGCCTCATCAGCGAGAGCAGCGGCTCCGTCAGCCACGCGAACGTGCACGCCGCGCACATCCCGCCGAAGTTGAACACCACGATCCGGTCGATCCCCA
>DAOMNQ010000011.1:0-13643 GCA_035443945.1 Phycisphaerales bacterium
GCTAGGACAGGCGCGGACAGCCCGGTCTGCAACCCGAGGATCGGCAACCGGAACATGATGGAGCGGGTGCTATCACCGCCGACAGGGAGCGAGCAATGCGAATAGTCCGGCTGGCGTGGGTCGTGGGGGTCGCGGGGGTAGTGGGGGTGTTCGCGGGGTCGGCAGCCCTCGGGCAGCAGGCCGAGCGCACGGCGAAGTACATGCGCGTCCGCGATGACGCCGGCGGTCTCGCCTCGACCCTCGAACTCTCCGTGCGAACGCTGACGCGGGCCGGTGCGCCGGTCGTGCACCTCGTCGGCGCGGTCCACGTCGCGGACCAGTTCTACGACGACGTGCAGGCCTTCCTCGACGCCCAGGACCTCGTCCTCTACGAAGGCGTAGGCGGGCAGCGGCCCTTCACCGGCGGCGAAGCCGAGGGCGACGCGCTGAAGATCGAAGAGACCGAGGCCCGCCTCCGCTACACCTCGATGCTGCTCATCGCGGCCAAGCGTGAGTCGGGCGCGTACCCCGCCACGCTCGACGCCCTGTCGCATGCCCTGCCGGGCGTGCACCCTTCGGTCATCGAGCGCGCGATCGTGGACGCCTGGGGCACACCGCTGATGGTGTGCATGGGCGAGGACGGGTTCCAGTTGATCAGCCTCGGCGCGGACGGCGAGCCGGGGGGCGAGGGCGCGGCGGCCGATCTCACCACCGCGTTCGAGGGCGTGCGTGCGTCCGTTCAGCCCGACGTGCCGCGCCAGCCGGGGATTCAGCAGCAGTTGGCCGATGCCCTCGGGCTGGAGTTCCAGATGCGGGGCATCGACTACGATCGCCGTCACTGGCGCAACAGCGACATGTCCGTCGAGGAGTTGCGATCGGTGCTCACCGGCGGCGGAACCGGCGGCGGAGGGGGCGAACCAGAACCTGGCGAGGCGAACCCCGGTGATCAGCGGACCGCCGCCGCTGCGAACCAGTTGTTCCGCGCCCTCTCCGGCGAATCCATGATGTCGCGGATGGCGGGCGTGCTCCTGCGGTTCGTCGGCATGAACGAGGGGATGCGCACCACCGCCAAACTGGCCATGCTCGAGACGGTCGCCCGAGCGGACGAGATCCTCGAAGCCCAACTCGGAGAGGCCGGCAGACTGCTCGAAGTCCTCATCGTCGATCGCAACACCGTCGTGCTCGACGACCTCCGCCGCGTCATGGACGAGCGGCCCGGCGTCGAGAGCGTCGCTGTCTTCTACGGCGCGGGCCACTTCCCGGACCTCGAACGGCGCATGGTCGAGGAGATGGGCTTCGAGTTCGCCGGCGAGTTGTGGCTGCCGGCGATCACCGTCCGCCTCGACGAGGCCGGCCTCGACGCCGAGCAGGCCAAGGCCATGCGGGCCATGGTCTCGCGCATGCTCGACGCGCAGGCGAGACCCGGCAGAGCGCGCTGACGCGCCGGCGCAACGAGCCGCGCGCGTAAGCAAGCGGTTGACGAGGATGAACCGCTCCCTCACGGTCGCGGCTCGTTGGAAACCGGAACCGCTCCCTCACGGTCGCGGCTCGTTGGAAACCGGAACCGCTCCCTCACGGTCGCGGCTCGTTGCTCCACGCATCATGTGGTCCGGATCGTGATCGGCGTCGAGCGCGCTCGCTCCGCCGCCATCTTCTCCCACCCGCTCCCGAGTTTGCCCAGCGGGTCCGGCGGCACGATGCTGACCTTCTTCTCCCCAAGCCGCGCCTCCCCCCGGCGCACACGCTCCTGGAACGCCAGGCACTCGTCGAGCAGGCGTGGCAGGATGTCGCTCTCGGGCACGTTTGCGACGCGCTCGCCCTGCACATAGATGATGCCGCGCCGATCCCCCGCGAAGACGGCCACGTCCGCCCCCTCCGCCTCCCCCGGCCCGTTCACCACGCACCCCATGACGGCCACCTTGATCGGCAGTTCCACGCGCTCCGCGAGCGTCCGCCGAACCTCCTGCACCAGCGTGAACAGGTCCACCTGGATGCGCCCGCACGTCGGGCACGCGATCAGTTCCACCCCCTTGCGCTCGCGCAGCCCCAGCGAGTAGAGCAGTTCCAGCCCGTCCTCCACCTCGCCCACGTGGTCCGACGCGTACGAGATGCGGATCGTGTCCCCCACCCCGTTGGCCAGCAGCGTGCCCAGCGCGGCGACCGACCGGATGCACCCCGTCTCGCGCGGCCCCGCGTGCGTCACGCCCAGGTGCAGCGGGTGGTCGAAACGCCGCGAGATCTCGGTGTAGGCGTCGATGGTCAGCGCGGCGTCCATGCTCTTGGCGCTGATCACCACGTCGCGGAAGTCCTCCTCGTAGAAGATGTCGAGGTACTCCTCGAGTTTCGTCACCATGATGGCGAGCAGGTACCCGTGCTTGTGCTCGCTGAAGACCGCGCCGAGTTCCTTCAGCCGCTTCTGCTTGTCGCGCCGCTCGACGATCGAGCCTTCGTTGACGCCGACACGAATCGGGATGCCCGCGGCCTTGCACGCCCGGATCACCTCCACCACCTGCGCGCGGTCGCTGATGTTCCCCGGGTTCAGGCGGATCTTGTGGACCCCGGCCTCGACGGCCTCCAGCGCCCGCTGGAAGTGGAAGTGCACGTCGGCCACGATCGGCACGCCGGTGCGGGCGAGAATCTCGGGCAGGGCCACCGTGTCCTTCTTCTCCGGGACGGCGACGCGCACGATGTCCGCCCCCGCCGCGTGCAGCCGGTCGATCTCCGCGACGCAGGCGTCCACGTCGTGCGTGTACCCGGCGGTCATGGTCTGGACGGAGACCGGCGCGGGCGCGGTCGCCCGCCCCGAAGAGTCCGTCAGCCCGCCGCCGATCTGCACGATGCCCGTGCGGGCGTCGCCGACGTAGACAGGGCGGGTTGGGCGTCGCGGGGTCATGGCGGGGGATGGTAGGGAGGAGGCCGGCTTGCTACGCTCGTGCCGCCCCGGTTCGGGGGCGTTCGGACCGGGGAATCAGTGCCCCCGTCAGCGACTCATCCCCGGCGTCGGCACGGAAGCAATAGGAAAGGTCGAGGTCGTCTTCGAATGATCCGAGTCCGGCGCATCACCACCGTCGATCCCCTCTACGAGCAGGAGTGCGCCCTGCGCGACGCCGTGCTGCTGCGCCCGATCGGCCTCTCGATGGAGTGGTTCCTCCGCGAGTACCCGATCGACGCCCGGGCCGAGCACTTCGTCGCCGTCTTCGATCATCCCTCCGGGCCGCGAGTGATCGGCTGCGCCCTGCTCATCCCCGACTATCCCGACCCCGGCGTCGGCAAGTTGATGCAGATGGCCGTGGACCTCCAGCGCCAGGGCGAGGGTATAGGCCGACGGCTGGTCGTGGAACTCGAGCGCCGCGCCTTCGGCGAACTCGCCCTGCGCGAGGTCTTCTGCCACGCCCGCGACGACGCGATGGGGTTCTATAGCAGGCTCGGCTGGCGCATCGACGGCGAGCAGTTCACCGAGGTCGGCGTGCCCCACCACCGCATGTGCCTGACCCCCCCCGACGGGGAAGACGAGGGGGAATAGGTGGAGTCTCCCGGCGTTCGTGGTCCGGGCGGCCCGGTGCGCCAATGATTCCGCAGGATTCCAACTATGCCGGGCGGGGAAGGCGGTCGAGGTGCACCAACAGGCTGAGTGCGTTCGAGAAGTCTTCAGGCGGTACGGCCTGCGCTGCACGCGTCAGCGCGAAGTGCTGTACGACGCCCTCGCCGCCTCCCGCTCGCACCCCACGGCCGAGGAACTCTTCGAGTCGGTGCGCAACGAGGACGAGAGCCTCAGCCTCGCCACCGTCTACAACACGCTCGAAGCCTTTACCCAGGCCGGCCTCTGCCGGCGCATCCCGTCGACGAACGGCAACGGGGCGTGCCGATTCGACGCCGAGGTCCACCAGCACGTCCACCTCGCCATGCCGGACGGCCGCGTCCTCGACGTTCCCGAGGAACTCGGCGAGAAACTCATGCGGTGCTCCACCATCGGCGAGATCGCACGCCGCATGGGCCTGGACCTCTCCAAGGTGAGCGTGCAACTGGTGGTGGGGGAGAGGCCCGAGGCCTGAGGCCTGGTGCCTTGGACTTGTCGCCTCGGGCGTGTGGCGGCAGGGTCTTCGTGAAGTTCGCCGGTCGATGGGCCGATAGGAGGGGGGAGAGCGTGCGCCCGTGCGGCGTTGTGCGCTCCCGGGAGTCGGCCATGCAGACCAGCAACGGAGCGGAGCGGCGGCAGTTCGAACGCATCGCCCTCAAGCCCATGTACACGCCCGTCAGCGTGCGCGTCGGCGAGACCGCCGCATGGCTCGAAGGCCACGCCTACGACGTCTCCGAGGGCGGCGTGCAACTCGAACTCGACGCGCCGATCATGCCCGGCACGCCGGTCGTGGTCCGCATCACGCTGCCCAGGGCCGCCGCCCGCGATGAACGCGACGTCTCCGCCGTCGGCAACGTCGTCTGGACCGACGACGACGGCGTGGACGGCCCGGTGCGCATGGCCGTCGTCTTCTCGAAGTTCACCGAGCAGGACGGGCGCGAGCGACTCCGGCGCACCCTCGAGGCCTCCGGCCCGACGCGCCGCGCTGCGTGAGCGAGGGTGAGACGTTCCGAATGGATGCACGAACGGAACCGCTCCCTCACGGTCGCCGCTCGTGGCGTACCCTTCCCGCGTGTTCATCGACGAAGCCGTCATCGAAGTCCGGGCCGGCAAGGGCGGCGACGGGTGCGTCTCCTTCCGACGCGCCAAGTACGTCCCCAAGGGCGGCCCCGACGGCGGCGACGGCGGCGACGGTGGCTCCGTAATCCTCGAAGTCGACGAGGGCCTCAACACGCTCCTCGACTTCAGGGGCACCCACCACTGGGCCGCCGAGGACGGCGAGCCGGGCCACGGCAGCCAGATGTTCGGCAAAGGCGGCGAGGACCGCGTCATCCGAATGCCGCCCGGCACCATGGTCTTCGACGCCGACACCGGCGAACTCCTCTGCGACCTGCGCCCGGGCGACCGCGTCGTCATCGCGCGCGGCGGCAGGGGGGGGTTCGGCAACGAGCACTTCAAGGGACCGACCAACCAGACGCCGCGCAACGCGGATCCGGGCGAACCCGGCGAGCAGCGCACCCTCCGCCTCGAACTGCGGCTGATGGCGGACGTCGGGCTGGTCGGGCTGCCGAACGCCGGCAAGAGCACGCTGCTCGCGGCCGTCACGCGGGCGACGCCCAAAATCGCGGACTACCCCTTCACCACGCTCGCCCCGCACCTGGGCATCGCCGAACTGGACGCGGAGCGGCGCATCGTGCTGGCGGATGTGCCCGGGCTGATCGAGGGCGCGGCCGAGGGCGCGGGCCTCGGGCACGAGTTCCTGCGCCACCTTGGGCGGACGCGAGCGCTCGTCCATCTCGTGGACGTGCAGCCGCCGGACGGCTCAAGCCCCGTCGAGAACTACAGAACCGTGCGGGCGGAACTGCTCGCGTATTCGCCCGCGCTGGCGGAGAAGCCCGAGATCATCGCCCTGAACAAGATCGACCTGCTGCCCGAGGGGAACCCACGCGAGGAAGCGGTGCGTTCGTTCAAGCGCGCCCTGCGAACGGAAACGGATGCCGAGGTGGTGGCGGTGAGCGGCGCGGCACGGCTCGGTCTGCGCGAACTGCTGGAAAAGGTGTGGGAGGTGCTGAAGGGAGAGGGCGTCAGGAAAGAGGCGTGGTGATCAGCGCCAACCATTCTGCGTTCCCCGCCCCGCCTCTGCCCCCGCCGCGGATGGGGCTGCGGGTGAGGGCGGCGACGGCGTGCCCCGCGCCGCGCAGCCTCTCGACCACGGCGTTGGCGATCATCTCGCCTTCGTCATCGGGCAGCACGCCGCCGCGCGCCATCCGGGCGAACTCCGCCCGGTCGATCTCGTAGTGCGGCTTGATCAGCGTGATGATCCGCCCGCCCGCCCGCAGCCACCGCAGCGCGGCAGGGATGGCGTGCGATTGCCGCGTCCACCCGAGATCGATCACCACCAGGTCCACGCCCCCAGGCGCAGGCTCCGCGTGCAGCGCGTTCGTCCGCTCCATGACGACGACGCGCGGGTCGTTGCGGAGTTTCCAGGCGAGTTGGCCGTAGGCCGTGTCCACGGCGTACACGCGCGCAGCACCCGCCTGCAGCAGGCAGTCCGTGAACCCCCCCGTGGACGCCCCGAGATCGGCGCACACCAGCCCCGCAACGTCAATGCCGAAGTGGTCGAGGGCGTGCCGGAGTTTTTCCCCGCCGCGAGAGACGTACTCGGTGCCGCCCCGATCTTGATGCCTTGATGCCTCGGTCCCTTGATCCCTCTCCCCCACATCACACCCCGACCGCGGACCCTGCCGGAGCGACGTAGATGCCGGACTTCGGGGCCGTGACGATGGTCGGGGCGCGATGGGCCGTCGGCACGCCCACCACGGCGATGCCGAGTTCATCGGCGCGCCGGATCATCTCGTCCTTGTCGAGCATGATCACGTCGCCCGCCGCGACCGCCAGGCACCGCCCGCCCGCCTCGTGCAGCAGTTCGATCGTCCGCACGCCGACCGTCGGCACGTCCGACCGGCGGTCGTGCCCGGCCCGCGCGCCCTTGCACAGCGTCCAGCCCTTCGCGCGGCAGAGTTGCCCGGCGCGCTCGATCATCCGGTCCGTCCCCTCCACAGCCTCCACCGCGATCACGTCGCGCTCGCGCACCGCGATCGCCTGCCCGACGTCCAGCCGGAGCATCTGCATCAGCAGCGGCCAGACGAAGTCGATGTCCGCGGCCTGCTCGGCGCTCGGCCGGCGCCGCGTCATCACGCCCGCGGTCGAGAGTTGGTCCGGGATCGGAGCGGTCGAGTCCATGAGCGAGACTCCCCAGTGTTCGAGTTCCTCCGCGATCGCCGTCAGCACCGCGCTCGACCGCCGGTCGTGGCGCAGGTGCCGGAACCACGCGACCGCCGTTCGCCAGTCGGGCACATAACGGAGAATGCGGAACGGGTCGTGCATCAGCCGCGCCTTGTCCACCCGCCCGACCATGATGGCGTGATGCACGCCGATGCGAGCGAGGGTGCGACCCCACGAGCCGACCCGCAGCAGCCCGACCTCGCGGAACGTCGCGCACAACGGCGGCAGTTCGGCGTCGTACTGGCGGGCGAGGCCCAGCCCGTGGACCGGGTGCCCGGCCGCGTTCAGCCCACGAGCGATCAGGATGGGCAGCCGCCCACCCCCCGCGATCAGGCCCACGGGGGTGGGCGGCGGGGGGGGATCGGGCAGGATGGTCAGAGAGGGGGTCATCGCGTCGTCGGGCCGGTCAGCCGATCGCAAGTCTAGCGGGTGGGGGGACGTAGCGTCCCGGACGGCTCCCATGCCGCTCAGCCGGTCTCCCGGCGACGGCCGATAGTTGTTTCGGCACATGACGCCTCGCGGGACCAACTCGACGCGAACCGGAGCCGTCGGCAGGCCGTGGCTCGGTGTACGTTTCGAATGCGCAGGGGTTTACGTGCGCGTCTACCGCAACCCGAACGCGACCGCCTACCTCGCGCAGTGCCCCTGCTGCGGCCGCAGCGTGCGGTTCCGCGTCGGCCCGGGGGGAACCGCCGAACGCTTCTTTACGGTGAACTGCGGGCCGGGCCGCTACACTCGGAGGCCATGAGCCTGCCGACCCTTTCGATCCCCGAAGTGGGACGCCCGACCGGCGCCTGCGCCGCCACGGGACGCACGCTCCAGCCCGGCGAGCCGTTCGTCGGCGCGCTCGCCGAGGACGCGGCATCCGAAGCCGTTCAGCGGTTCGACTTCGGCGCGTCGGCATGGACCGCCGGGGCCAGACCCCCCGAGCCGTGGCGGGTTGTCGCACACTGGCGCTCCGTCGTGCGAGTCTCGGACGCACCGCGCCGGATGCTCGCCGACGACGACGAGTTGCTCGACATCCTCGACCAGGCCGAGGGCGACGAAGACCCGGCGCAGGTCGCCTTCCGATACCTGCTCGCCCTGATCCTCATCCGCCGGCGCCGACTCCGTCTCGAAGGGAGCCGGAGCCTGGGCGACGGCCGCGCCGTCCTCCTCGTACGCCGCAAGGACGACCGCCCCACGCCCAGCGGCGAGTACGCCTGCCCCCCGACCGAGGTCATCGATCCGGGCATGGACCGCGCGGCGATGTCGGCCGGGATGCGCCTGCTGGACCGGATCATGGCGGGCGGCCAGAGCCGATAGATCGGGAACACGACGTGACTGAGTGGCGGAGTGGCAAAGTGGCAGAGTGCGCCTTGCGGCGCGTGATCGGAGTGCTGCTCGGCACGCTCATGGCCCTCGGCGGCTGCGCAACGAACGGCGACGTGCAACGCATCGAACGCGGCCCCGTTCCTCGCTACCCGGACGTCGCCGCACGCTACAACCAGACCGCCGATCGCCTCGATCGCCTCTGGTCGCGGGTCACGGTGTCGGTGCGTTCGCCCACGGGCAAGGGCGGACGCGAGACCGTCGAGCAGGCCGAGGGGCACCTGCTCATACGCAGGCCGCACGAACTCGCCCTGAGCGTGAACAAACTCGGCGAGACCTACTTCTATCTCGGCTCGAACGAAGGCTTCTACTGGTGGATCGACCTGACCGATCGCAGCCGCCGCTACGCCCTTGTCGGGCTGCACGACCTGGCGACCCCCGAGACCTCGCTGGAGTTCGGCGTGCCCGTGCACCCGCGCGAACTCGTTGACCTGCTCGCGACCTCCCCGCTGCCGATGCCCGAGGCGCCCCGCGTCGGCCCGGCCGCCCCGCCGGGCTGGACGCGCTGGTCGGACGACGGCCGCCTCCTCGGCGTCATCCTCCCCTCGCGCTGGGGGACGCGCCGCATGTGGCTCGACCCCAACACCTACGAAGCCTCCATGGTCGAACTGCTCGGCGACGACGGCGAGCCGATCGCCGTCTCCACGCTCTCCCGTTACGACTACGTCCCCGTGCGCGGCGACGGGCGCGTCGGCCCCCGCATGGCCATGATGGTCCGCGTGGACGTGCCCGACGCCGAAACCACGATCACCCTCCGCCTCTTCGAGCCGGAGAACCGCGAGGTCAGCGACCGCGCGTTCGACCTCGAGCGCCTGCTCCGCGACTTCCGCGTCGCAGAGGTCTTCTCCCTCGACGAACGCCCCGACGCCGACAGGCCCGAGAGCGAAGCCCACGGGATCGAGGAATAGAAGTGGCAGAGCGGCAGAGTCGCAGAGCGGCAACGTGCTTGCGGCGTCGGCACGCACTCGGCCACTTCGCTACTTCACCGCTCTGCCGCTTCCTCATTCTGCTCCTCCTCGCCGCCCCCGCCCACGCCCAGCACGGCTGGGCTGTCGCCACACACCCCGGCACGGGCGGGCCTGCGCTCGTCCACCTTCCCCCGCGCGACGACGAACGGGGGGGGGACGGCTCCTATCGAATGGTGACGGAGTTGCACGCCGCGCCCGAAAGACTCGCGGCGTGGGACGGCCGCGCGTACATGGTCTTCCCGCCCGCCGGCGGCGTGCGCGTGCGACTGGTGCGGTCCGTGTCCGCCGTTCGCTCCGGTCTCGGCGGGCTGTGGGCCTACGAGCCGATCGGTCGGCTCGGCCCGCACCCCTCGCTCCCCGGCGAAGGGTCTCTCGCCGCTGTCGCGGGCACTCCGGATGGGCCGGCCGCCCTGCTTCTCGGGATCGACGGAGCCTCGCTCCTGCGCCTCTCGCCCGCGGGCTGGCAGCCCATCCCGCTCCCCGACGACCTCCAACCGCACGATACAGGCCCGCGCCTCGGCATGGCCTGCAACGACCGCGGCCTCTGGATCGTCTCGCTGCGCGACGACGCAGCGTCTATCTGGCTCCTCGCTCCGCACGCCGACGCCGAATGGCAGCGATACACGGTCCATGATGTTCCTTCCCTCGCGCCCGGCTCGCGCGTCGAGTTCATCGCCCACGGCCCACACCTGGCGATGGTGGCCTGCACCGGCGCGCGTGCCGAAGCGTTCGGCGTCGAGCCGGACGGCTTCGTCGAACTCGCGCGATTCGTCCGCGAAGGCGGGTCGTGGACGGTCTCGCCCACGCCCGTCTCCGGACGCATCGCGCTCCTCTGGCGAGAACTCGTTGTCGAGAGCGACGAGCGAGCCCGCGCCCGGGCGACCGTCGAGATCGCCGAAGTCTCGATCACTACGGGCACCGTCCTCTACCACGGCCCCATGCGACCCTCGCGCCCCGTCAGTTCAGGCGACTTCCGCCTGCTCGCGGTCGTTCTCCTCGGCGTGATGGTCGTCGTCGTCGCCCTCCTCATGCGCCCCACCGGCGAGTCGGGCGTCGTCGCGCTCCCGCCCGGCGTCGCCCTCGCGTCGCGCTCGAAGCGCATCGCGGCATCGCTCGTTGACCTCCTCCTCGCCGCGGGCGGCGCCTCGATCATCACCGGCGCGCCCGTCGCCGAGATCCTCAGCCCCTTCACGCTCCTCGGCATCACCGGCAGCCCCGCCGAGCCGCTCACGGCCGTGGCGGTCGCGATCGCCCACGCCACGATCGGCGAGTGGCTCGGCGGCCTGACCCTCGGCAAGTGGCTCGTCGGCATCCGCGTCGTCCGCGCCAACGCCGACCGCCTGCTCCGACCCGCGCTCTGGCGTGCGGCCGTCCGAAACGCCTTCAAGTGGGTGCTTGCCCCCTGGGCGCTGGCCGGACTCATGACCCCCAACGCCCGCCACCGGGGGGACCTGCTGGCCGGGACGGTCGTCGTCGAACCGGTCGGGGAGCCTCCCATCGAGCCGGACGGCGAAGGCGCCGAGTGAAGCCGTTCACCGGCTGAGAACAGGTCAAGTTTGCGCGTTCGGTGGCCCGATACATGCGCGATCGGGCTTCCTTTGGCCCGTGAGGCCGGAGGATCCGGCCCGTGGCTGCCGTGCCGGAGGACCGGGTGGAGCAACGCCAGGAGACACCCCTGCCTTCAGGAACCCAGCGTTTACGCAACGCGCTGCGAGGCTCGTGGCAGGTCTGGCTCCTGGTCCTCGCCCTGATCCTGCTCGCGGGAGGCATCGCGACCGCGGTCATCCGCGCCCCCGGCCCTCAACTCGGCGGCCCGCTGACCGAGGCCGAGGCCCTGATCGTCAACGACCGGCACGCCGAAGCGGTCGCGCTGCTCAACCGCGAGGTCTATCCCCACCTCGGCGATGAGCAGGTGAGCGCGGCCGCGCACGCCCGGTACCACCTCCTCCTTGCCCGTGCTCTCCACGGCGCGCAGAAGGCGCTCGGCGCGGACGTCGACCAGAACAACCGGAACATCGCCGCGGCGTACCTCGAAGCCGAGCGCTACGGCGCGGCCCTCGAACCCGGCGACGTCTACGTCCTCGCCGACACCTACCTGCGCCTCGACAGCCCCGACGAGGCCCTGCGCCGCGCCGAGGGGTTGGCCGAACACCAGACCGATCTTCGTCGGCGCGTCATCCGGCGTGTCGTCGAGCGATCGCTCGAACGCGACCCGCCGGACCACGACCGCGCGGCCCAACTCGTTTCGCGCCTGCTCGCCGAGCAGGACCTCCCGATCGAAGAGCAGTTGTGGTGTCTCGCTCGACAGGCGGAAGGCCGCATCGCGCAAGAGCGGTTGGACGAGGCCGTCACGCGCCTGGTGCAGTCCATCGTGCGCCTGCGGGACCGCGTCGACGACTCGCCCGAACTCGGCGAACTCTACTACCTCCTCGGCGTCGGGCACTTCCGCCTCGGCGAACTCGACGAAGCCGTCCAGAACTTCGAACGGGCGTCGTCGATGCTCAGCGGGCTTGACCTCCGTCGCGGGCGCGCCGACCTGCTCACGGCCGAGGCCGAGTCCAAGCGGGGGGACACCGCCTCCGCCCGAGACCGCTACGCCACCCTGGCGAGCGAATGGGAACTCACCCCGCTGCTCGCCCCCGCCCTCCTCGGCCTCGCCGAGACGCGCTGCACGCTCGGCGAAGAGGACGCCGCGCTCGAAACCTACGAGCGGCTCGTCGAAGCCGTGCGCCGCGCGCCCGACGGAGAGCCGGACCGGACGCGGGTCACGCAGAGCCTCCTCGCCCGCTACGGCGAGCGCTATTTCAGCGGCGACACCGCGGGCGCGATGCGCTACGCCCAACTCGCCGAGTCGCTCTACTCCATCGATGACGCGACCGCCGACGTGCTCCTCGCCCTCGCCGAGGCGCACCGGCGTGCCGCCGACGAGATCGAGGCCGCCGCAGGCGCGAGCGCGGACATGGCCGCACGCCGGCAGGCCCAGCAGCACCTCCTCAAGGCGGGCGGCTACTACGCCGAGCACATGAACCGCGTCGTCCTCGCCGACAACGACGCCTACGCACGCTCCCTCTGGCTCGCCGCCGACTCCTACGACCGCGGCGGCGACCGCGAGCGCGCCATCCTCAAGTTCCGCGAATACGCCTCCGGCTTCCCCGACGATCCACGCCAGGCCGAGGCCAGGTTCAGGCTCGCGCGGTGCTTCCAGGCGATGGGGCAGATCGACTCCGCCGCGGACGAGTTCCGCTCGCTTATCACCGACAAGAAGGAAGCAAAGGGCGTCGGCCCGTGGGCGGACGCCGCCTACGTCCCGCTCGCCCAGACCCTCCTCGGCGACGCCGATCCCGACAACGACGCCGAGGCCGAGGAACTCCTCGTCGCGGTCGTCCACGGCGAACTGGGAGACTCCGAGTCCGCGGCCTACCGCGACGCGCTCATCGAACTCGGCTCCTTCCTCTATACCGCACGCCGATACCGCGACGCGGTCGAACGCCTCGAAGAGGCCGCCCGACGCTTCCCGGACGACCCGGCGACCAACGGCGTTCGCTACCGCCTCGCCGACTCGTACCGCCTCCTCGCCGGCGAGATCGCCGAAGAGACCGCCCGTGAAGCGATGCCCAGCGTCCGCGCCCGCGAACTCGCCCGCCTCCGCGAGGACTACCTCTTCCGTGCGCTCGCCCTCTTCGAGGAGGCGCGCGCCGGGCTGGAGGCCGTCGAGCCGGGCCGGCGCACGATCGTGGACGAGGTCCAACTCCGCAACGCCTATCTCTACCTCGGCGACTGCGCCATGGAACTGGGCGAGCACGAGAGCGCGATCCGCCACTACACCGCCGCCCGAGACCGTTACCCCCGCGACCCCGCCTCGCTCGTCGCCCTCGTGCAGATCGTCAACGCCCACATGGCCAAGGGCGAGGTTGAACTCGCGCGCACCAGCAACGAGCGGGCACGCCGCTTCTTCGAGAGCCTCCCCGACGAGGCCTGGGACGACCCCTACCTGCCCATGTCGCGGCAGGACTGGGAGCGATGGCTGAACTCAACGCTGGAACTGGACCGGCTGGCGACGGATCGCCGGTCGTCCGTCGGGCCGTAGAAACACGGCAGGAAGAAGGTCACGGATGGCCGCACGCGAAACCGAATGGGACAGCGGCCTCGACGGCGAGCGGCTCGCGTCGCGCATCGTCGAAGCGCTCGACAGGCAACTCGCCCTCTTCCGACGGCTCGACACCCTCAGCCGTCGCCAGCGCGACGTCGTCAACGCGGGCGACACCGACCAGTTGCTCGGCGTCCTCGGCGAGCGCCAGGAAGTCATCGAGCAACTCGAACGCCTCGGCGAACAACTCCGACCCGTCCGCCGCGGCTGGGACTCGATGCTCGAACGCCTCCCCACGAACCGCCGCGCCGAGGTGCGGGAGCGGCTCGACGCCCTCGCCGAACTGGCCGCCGCTCTCGCCTCGCGCGACGAGACC
>DAOMNQ010000011.1:13665-64805 GCA_035443945.1 Phycisphaerales bacterium
GGGAGCCATCGCCGGTGAGGTGAACACGCTCGGCCGCGCGCGCGGCGCCGCCGGCGCGTACGCCGCGCCCGAACCCGCGGCCACCCCGCGATTCCAGGACGTGGAGGGATGAGCGTGGCCGCGACGGCGATCCAATCCGAAGCGATGACCGTCGGCAGGGCGCCGCACCCGGGGCTTGGAGAGTCGCCGCCCCTTGCGCCGCAGACGCTCGCGCCCGCGGACCTTGCCGAACTCCTCGCCGCGTTCAACGATGTCACCGCCAAACTCCAGTCGTCGCACGACCGCCTGCGCGACGAGGTCGCAAGACTCAACCGCGAGTTGAGCGAGGCGAACGGCGCGCTCGAGCGGTCGCGCCGCCTGGCCGCGCTCGGCGAGATGGCCGCCGGCATCGCCCACGAGATCCGCAACCCCCTCGGCGCGATCGGCCTCTACGCCCGGTCGCTCGGCGAAGACCTGGCCGATCGCCCCGAGCAGCGCGGCGTCGCCGAGCGCATCGCCCGCGCCGTGCGCGGCCTGGACGCGGTCGTTCACGACGTCCTCGCCTTTGCCGGCGAGGTCCGCCCCCGCTTCGGCGTCGCCGACGCTTCGGACCTGCTCGCCCGCGCCGCCGACGAGGCCGTCCACGCAGCCTCGGGCGTGCGAGTCCAGCGCGACGACCTCGGCCGTTCGCCCGCGCCCGTGCGCTGCGATGGCGAACTCATGCACCGCGCGCTCGTGAACGTCATCCGGAACGCCTGCGAAGCGATGGCGGAATCCGGTGCAGTGCCGCGTGCGCTCACGCTCGACGTGCAGCCCGTCCGTCTGCGCCCCGACGCCCGCACCGACGCCGTCGCGCTCGTTGTCCGCGATACCGGCCCCGGCGTCGGCCCGGAGGTCGTCGAGCGCATGTTCAACCCCTTCTTCACCACCCGCCCCACCGGCACCGGACTCGGACTGGCGATCGTCCACCGCATCCTGGACGCGCACGGCGGCCGAGTCACCGTGCGGAACAACGCCCCCCCCCCTGGCGCGACCGTGGAACTGGTCGTGCCCAACGCAGGCGTCGAGGGATCGACGGATCAAGACAATCAGGAGCAGCGACAATGAGCACTATCCTCGTGGTTGACGACAAGGAAATGATGCGCGACAGCGTGGCCTCGACGCTGACGAGGGCGGGGTTCACGGTCGCCTGCGCCTCCGCGGGGGAGGAGGCCCTCGACCTCGTCGCACGCCGCCGGCCCGACGCCGTCCTCACCGACCTCCGCATGCCCGGCCTGTCCGGGCTCGAACTCCTCGAGGGAATCCGGCGCATCGACGACGATCTCCCCGTCGTCGTCATGACCGCGTTCGGAACCGTCGAGACCGCCGTCCAGGCCATGAAACTCGGCGCGTTCGACTATGTCACCAAGCCCTTCGAGGGCGACGAACTCCTCATCGTCATCAAGCGCGCCGTCGGACACGCCCGCGTCGTGCGCGAGAACGCCGTCCTCCGCGTCGGCGCGGCCTCGGCCCGGCAGGGCGACGCCATCGGCTCCCCGCGCGGCCTCGGACGACTCATCGGTTCCTCCCCCGCCATGCGCCGCGTCCGCCAGCAGGTCGAAGCCGTCGCCGGCTCGCAGGGCACCGTCCTCATCACCGGCGAGTCCGGCTCCGGAAAGGAAGTCGTCGCCCGAGCCATCCACGAACTCAGCGGCCGAGCCTCAGGACCGTTCCTCGCCGTGAACTGCGCAGCCCTCAGCGAGGCGCTCCTCGAAAGCGAACTCTTCGGCCACGAACGCGGCGCCTTCACCGGCGCGGACAAACTCCGCAAGGGCCGGTTCGAACTCGCCGACGCCGGAACCCTCCTCCTCGACGAGGTCTCCGAGGTCAGCCCGCAGGTCCAGGCGAAACTCCTCCGCGTCCTCCAGGAGCGGGCCTTCGAGCGCGTCGGCTCAAGCGTCACCATCGGCGTGGACGTGCGCGTCGTCGCCACCAGCAACCGAGACCTGCCCCAGTCCGTCGCCGAGGGGGCGTTCCGTCAGGACCTCTTCTTCCGCCTGAACGTGCTTCCCATCCGCGTGCCGCCCCTGCGCGAGCGCCTCGAGGACGTCGCCGAACTCGCCTCGCACTTCTCCGCCGCGTTCGGCCGGCGCGAGTGCGCCCGGCCCATGCGCTTCGACGACGACGCCCTCGCCCACCTCGCCCACTACGAGTGGCCCGGCAACGTGCGCGAACTCATGAACGTCTGCGAGCGGGCCGTCGTCCTCCTCGCCGCCCGCGAGCGCATGGGCGAGCACGTCGGCGGCACCATCACCGCCGCACTCGTCGAGCCGTGGCTCGGCAGCGGCATCCCCGCTCCCGTTTCCCGCGGCGCCCCCATGTTCGAGCCAAAGCCCCCAACACCCAACGGCCACCACTCCCTCACCATCGAAGAGCGAACCCTCGAAGAGATCGAGCGCGAGGTGATCGTCGGCACACTCCGCCGCTTCAACGGGCACCGCCAGAAGACCGCCCGCACCCTCGGCATCGGAGTCCGCACCCTCGGCCTCAAACTCAAGAAGTGGAAGGAGATGCAACTCGTCGAGGCAAGCCTCTAGCGGAGAGCGACGGTGGGCACAACGACAAAGCGGCGGAGTGGTCCGCGGATTGCTGAGGGCCGGACGGCGTGATCGCACAACTGACCAACGCGGGGGCCTTGCCCAGCCTCGAAATGACCATGCGCTTCGCCGCGCAGCGCCAGCGCATCATCGCGCACAACATCGCCAACTTCGACACCCCAGAGTTCGTCCGGCAGGACGCCTCCGTCGACGGCTTCCGGGCGACGCTCGACCGCGCCATCGCCCAGCGACGAAAGCAGACCGGGGGGATGCACGGGGATCTCGCGTGGCGAGAGACGAGAGAACTCAAGCACACCCCCGGCCGCGGACTTGTCGTCGTCCCCGGCACCCCCGTCGGCGGCCTCCTCGCCCACGACCGGAACAACCGCGACCTCGAACGGACCATGCAGGACCTCGCCGAGACCACGGCCGCCTTCCGGGTCGCCGCCGACCTCTATCGCGCGCACCGGGACGTGATCCACTCGGCGATTGCCGAGAGAGTGTAGTTGGAGGGGCGTCAACGGGGCCTGCAAGGCCCCGCCCCGGGAGAACACCTCGACGATGTGGGGCAGCCTGGACATCTCGACCAGCGGCATGATCGCCCAGCGAACCCGGCTCGACGCCATCGCCGCCAACCTCGCCAACCGCGACACCCTCGTCAACGCCAGGGGCGAGTACGACCCCTTCCGCAAGCGCATCGTCCACTTCGCGGCCGGCGACCCGAACGCCGCCAGCCCCGCCGGGCGTCGGCTCGGCGTTCACGTCGCCGCCATCGAGATCGACGAGAACGCCCTGCGTAAAAAGCACGACCCCGACAGCCCCTTCGCCGACGCGGACGGCTATGTTGACGTGCCGGACATCGACGGCGTGACGGAGCAGGTCAACGCCATGGCCGCGGCACGGGCCTACGAGGCCAACGTCGTCGCCGCCGAGGCGATCAAGAGCACCATGGCACAGGCATTGCGTCTTCTCGCCTGAACACGGAGGGAACGGGCACCATGACTGACCCGCTGGGGCTGATCGGATCGTCGGGCGTGCAGCCGGTTCGGCCGGTTGCTCCGGTCGGACCCGCCGGGCCGCACGACCCGAACGCGCCCTCGTTCAAAGACGCCCTCATCAAGAGCCTGCGAGAGGTGGATCAACTCCAGCAGGACGCCACGAAGGCCGTCGAGGACTTCCAGACCGGCCGGCGCGACGACCTCGAGGGCGTGATCCTGGCGACGCAGAAGGCCGAGACCGCCTTCAAGATGCTCCTCTCCGTTCGGAACAAAGTCATGGCCGCCTACGAGGAAATCAAGCAGATGCGGGCGTGAGTCGGGCGTCCTGCGACGGGTCGCGGCGGTCGGCTGAATCCGCTCAGGGGCGCACGGACTGCGCTCCGTGGCGCAATTTCACGCGATGGCGCGGCTCGGGCCGAACCTAGGGGCCTGCGGGCGCCAGTCTCCGTCCGGCGTTCGCATGGGTGCGCGAGGATCGCGTGAGCCAGAACCCGGCAAGGAGGCCCTCCGGATGGAGCCGTTGCGGCGAGTCATCGAGCGCGTTCGCGAGCACCTCGGCAAACTGACCGTGAGTCAGCGGCTGCTCATCGGCTCCCTCGCCGTCATCGCCGCCATGTCGCTCTTCCTCGTCGCCCAGTACGCCGGGTCGGGGCGGATGGTCGAACTCCTCGGCTCCGCCTCCGCCGCCGATCAGCAGCAGGCCGCCCGTGTCCTCCAGACCGCCGGCGTCTCGGCCGAGTTGCGCGACGGCCGCCTCATGGTGCCGCCGGCTCAGCGAGCCGGCGCGCTGGCCGCGCTCGCCCAGGAGGGCGCGCTCCCCGCCGACACGACGATCCTCTTCCGCAACATGCTCGAAAAGCAGGGACTGCACCTCTCGCGCCAGCAGAATGAGCAGTTGTACCTCATCGCCCTCCAGAACGAACTCGCCCGCGTGATCCGCGGGTTCAACGCGGTTCGCGACGCGACCGTCCTGCTCGACGTCCCCGAGCCGACCGGCTTCGGCCGAAGCGTCCGCCAGCCCACCGCCTCCGCAACCGTCTTCACACGCACCGGCCAGCCGCTCGATCAGGGAACCGTGGACGCCATCGCGGAACTGATCGCCGGGGCGAGGTCCGGGCTGGACGTGACGCGCGTCCGCGTCATCGACGGCTCCGTCGGCCGGCAGCGACGCCCCACCGACAAAAACGACGTTCTGCCCACGACCTACCTCGAGCACGCCGCCCGCGTCGAAGACCAGGTGCGCACCAAGATCGACGAACTCCTCGCCCACGTCCCCGGCCGCACCATTGCCGTCACCGCCCAGGTCGACGTCACCCGCGTCAACTCCCAGACCGTGAAGTACCTCGAATCCGAGCGGGGCACCGTCACCGCACCCCTCCGCGAGCGCAGTTCGTCCATTGAGCAGGGCGGGGCCTCGCGCGGCGCGGAGCCGGGCGTGCGGTCCAACACGCGCGCCGACATCTCGCGCAGCGGCTCCACCGCCTCGACCTCGACCCAGACCGACGACGAGACCGAGTTCGACACCCGCTTCGGCACCCAGACCACGAGCCTCTCCGACCCCCGCGGCATGCCCACGCGGCTGGCAGCCTCGATCAACATCCCCCGAAGTTACGTCGCCGCCCTCGTCAAGCGCGGCCGAGCCGCCGACGCCACCGACGAGCCGACCGAGGAAGAAATCGCCGGGCGCTTCGCCCAGGAGCGAGAGGCCATCGTGCGCAGCGTCGAGCCGCACGTGACCGCCGCTTCGCCCGACGGCGTCACCCCCGGCGAGGTCGTGGTGACCATGATCCCCATCGACCTCGCTCTCCCCGAGACGCAGACGGCCGGCTTCCTCGGCGGGCTGGCGACCGGCGGCGCAGGCGGACCGAGCATCGGGCCGATCGTGGAGAAGGCGCTGCTCGTCGCGCTCGCCGTCGCCGCACTCGGCTTCATGCTCATGCTCGTGCGCCGCTCCGGCAGGCCCCAGCCCATGCCGAACGCCGAGGAACTCGCCGGCATCCCCCCCAAACTGATCACGGACACCGAGATCATCGGCGAGGCCGACGAGAGCGACACCGCCATGACCGGCATCGAACTCAACGACGACGCCGTCCGCACCAAGAAAGTGCTCGAGAAGGTCGAGGAGATGCTCGCCAACGACCCGGCGACGGCCGCGAACCTCCTCCAACGCTGGATCCACGTGGAGACCTGACCGGCGATGCCGCGAAAACCGCACGACAAACTCCCGAGTTCACCCCACGAACTCGACGGCATCACGAAGGCGGCCGTGCTCCTGCTCGCGGTCGGCCCCGAGAAGGCCGGCGTCGTTCTGGCGAAGATGCCCCCGGAGGCCGTCGAGGAGGTCATGCGCGAACTGGCCAGCCTCGGACGCGCCCCGCCCGAACTCATCGCCGGCGTGGTCGAGGAGTTCTACGGCCTGACGATCGCCAGCCAGTACGCGCGAGAGGGCAACGTCGACTACGCCCGGGCCGTCCTTTCCAAGTCCCTCGACCCGAAGGACGCGGACCGGATGGTGCAGCAGATCCAGACGCAGGTCCAGAAGACGCCCTTCTCCTTCCTCCAGCGTGCCGAGAGCGAGAACCTCCTCACCTTCATCCAGGACGAGCACCCCCAGACCATCGCCCTCATCCTCTGCCACCTCCCGCACCACAAGGCCGCCGAAATCCTCGCAGGACTGCCGCTCCAGAAGCAACTCGAGGTCGTCAAGCGCATCGCCAACATGGAGCAGACCAACCCGGAGGTCATCAAGGAAGTCGAGCGCGGGCTCGAGAGCCGGCTTGCGAACATGCTGATGCAATCCATGGAAAAGGCCGGCGGCGTGGACACGGTCGCCGAGGTCCTCAACCTCGCCGATCGTGCGACGGAGAAGTCGATCATGGAGGGCCTCGAGGCCGAGGACCCCGACCTCGTCGAGCAGATCCGCCGCCTCATGTTCGTCTTCGAGGACATCCTCCTCGTCAACGACAAGGGCATCCAGGCCGTCCTGAAGGAAGTCGACAACGACGAACTCTCCCTCGCGCTCAAGACGGCCAGCCCCGAACTCCAGGAGAAGATCTTCACGAACATGTCCCAGCGCGCCGCCGCACTCATCAAGGAGGACATGGAGTTCATGGGCCCCGTCCGCGTCAGCGACGTCGAGTCGGCGCAGCAGCGCATCGTCGACGTCGTCCGCCGACTCGAAGAAGCGGGCGAAGTGCTCATCCAGGGCCGCGGCGGAGAGGCGGAGATGGTCGTCTGAGCAATGAGTGACGAACCGATGAAGTGCAGGATCGATGAAGTGTCGCGGCGGCGGAGCCAGGGAGCGTGCGGCGTATGGCCCTGATTCGAGGCAACGAGGCGGGGCCGATCGCGGCGCGCGGCGCCGCCATGGACCTCGGCGATCTCGCGCGACGCGCGAGCGTCATGCGCGACGCCGCACTCGCCGAGGCCGAACGCATCATCACCGATGCACGTGCCCAAAGCGAGGCCGAAGCGGCCGAGATTCGCGCCCGCGCAGCCGAGGAAGGGCACGCCGAAGGGCTTGAGCGCGGCCTCACCGAGGGACTCGAGCGGGGCCGACGCCAGGCGTTCGACGAGGCGAAAGAGCGCCTCGCCGCCATCGAGGCCGCCTGGACCGACGCGCTCCGCGCCTTCGAATCCCGCCGCGACTCGATGCTCGTCGAGGCCAAGCGCGATGTCCTCGACCTCGCCGTCGAGATCGGCCGTCGAGTCGCCAAGCGGGTCGCCAGAACCGACCCCGCCGTCGCCGTGGAGCAGGTCCGCGAGGCGCTCGCCCTCGTCACGCGACCCACGCGCCTCCGTGTCTCCGCGCACCCCGACGACCTCCCCACGCTCCGCGATGCCATTCCCGCGCTCATCGAGCGCTTCAGCGGCGCGGCACACGCCGAACTCCGCCCCGATCCCTCGCTCGCGCGCGGCTCCTGCGTCCTCGAGACCGACCGCGGCGGCACGATCGACGCCTCGATCGACACCCAACTCGAACGCATCGCCGCCGCCCTCACCGGCCAACCAGGCCCCCAGGCCGCCCGGGAGCGCGCCGCGTGACCCTCCTCCAGGCCCAGATCGACATGGTCCGGCGCGAGCCGGCCCTCCGCGTCTCAGGCCGCGTCGCCTCCCTGCGCGGCCTCACCCTCCTCGTCGATGACCTCCCCATGCCCGTCGGCTCGCTCGTCTCAGTCTGCACCGACGGCGCGACGCTCCCCGGCGAGGTCGTCGGCTTTACGCGCGAGCAGTCCATCATCATGCTGCTCGCCGGATGCTCCGGCGTCCGACCCGGCGACCGAGTCGTCGGCGAGCAGGTCTCCCAGACCATCGGCGTCAGCGAGCACTTGCTCGGGCGCATCGTGGACGGCCTCGGCCGTCCCATCGACGGCAAGGGGCCGATCGCCGACCTCGCGCCCCAGCCCCTCGACCCCGACCCGCTCGCGCCAATGAGACGCCGCCCCATCCGCGAAGCGATCTACACCGGCGTCCGCGTCGTGGACCTCATGGCCACCCTCGGGCGCGGCCAGCGCATGGGCGTCTTCGCAGGCCCCGGCGTCGGCAAGAGCACCCTGCTCGGACAGGTCGCACGCTTCACCTCCGCCGACGTCAGCGTCCTCGCCCTCATCGGCGAGCGCGGACGCGAAGTCCGCGATTTCGTCGAGAACGCCCTCGGGCCGGACGGCCTCGCTCGCTCCGTCGTCGTCGTCGCCACCGGCGACGAGTCACCCGTCATGCGAGTCCGCGCCGCCAAGGCCGCCTGTGCCGCCGCCGAGTTCTTCCGCGACCGCGGTCGCGACGTCATGCTCATGATGGACTCCGTCACCCGCTTCGCGCACGCCTGCCGCCAGGTCGGCCTCTCCGCCGGCGAGCCGCCCGCGACCCGCGGCTACACGCCCAGCGTCTTCGCCGCGCTGGCGAGATTGCTCGAACGAGCCGGCGCGATCGAGGCCGATAACGGACAATGCGGTTCCGACTCCGGGCACTCTGCCACTCCGCCACTCCGCCACTCCGCCACTTCTTCCCATGCCCCCGGCGGCTCCATCACCGCGCTCTACGCCGTCCTCGTCGAGGGCGACGACCTCACCGAGCCGGTCTCCGACGCCGCACGCGGCATCCTCGACGGCCACGTCATCCTCTCGCGCCGACTCGCCCAGCGCGGCCACTACCCCGCCGTGGACGTGCTCGACTCCGTCAGCCGCGTTGCCGACGAGGTCTGCGACGGCGTGCTCGTCGTGGCACGCAGGCAGGCCCTCCGCCTCATCGCCCGCTACCGCGAGGTCGAGGAACTGGTGCAGATCGGCGCATACGCCTCCGGCTCCGACCCCGAAGCGGACGTCGCGATCGCACGCCGCAAGGAGATCGACGAGATCCTCTGCCAGTCATCGTCAGAGTCCGAGCCGTTCGAGAAGGCACGGGAGCGCCTCGTCGGCCTCATGGTCCGAGCCGGAGAGGACCTGCGCAAGGCGATGCCCACCGGCCGAAGCACACCCGCGGCTCACGCCCCCGCCGCGATGGCGAGGTGACCCGTGCCCAGGTTCGTGTTCAAACTCGAGCCGGTGCTGAACCTCCGCGAGCGTGAGGAACGCGAGCATCAGCGCGCGGTCGCCGTCCTCGAACGCGAGCGGATGCGCCTGGAAGCGTTCATCCGCGAGTGCCAGCGCGCCTCGCGCGCCGAGCGGCTCGTTCTGCGCGACGCGCTCGCCGAGGGAGGGCGCGTCGATCTCTGGCCCGTGCGGATGCAGGCCGCCGCCGCGGGCGAACTCACCACCCGTGCCGCCCGCGCCGCCGTCGAACTCGCCGGCCTGACGAAACGCATCGAGCAGGCCCGGGCGCTCCTCATCGAGGCGACGAAGCGCCGACGCGCGATGGAGTTGCTCAAGGAGCGGCGGCTCGAAGAGTGGCGCAGAACCGAAGCGAAGGCCGAGTTCCTGCTCGTCGACGAGATCGGCATGCGCGTCGCCCACACGCGCGACGCCGAGGCGGAGGTCGAATCATGAGAACGGCGTGGACCATCTTCTCGGTCGTGGTCGCGGCGCACCTGCTCGCCCTGCTCGGCGTCGCCGGCTGGCTCTGGGGCACGGGACGCGTCGACGCCGCCACCGTCGAGCGCGTCCGCCAGGTGCTGCGCGATCCGCCCGAGGACCGCGACGCTCGCAAGGCCGAGCGTTCCCAGGGCGTCGCGGAAACCTCGTTGCCGACGCCCGCGTCATCCGCGGACGCGATTGTGATCCGACTCCAGCAGGACGAAGCCCAGCAGCAGCGCCTCGAGCGCATGCGAAACGAGGCCCGCACCGTCGCCGCCATGGTCGCCCGCGAGTTGCGCATGCTCGACCAGCGGCGAGCGGAACTCGACGCCGAACGCGGGGCCTTCGAATCCATGCGCGACCGCATCGTCGCCCTCGAAGGCGACGAGCAGTTCCGCAAGGCTCTCTCCGTCCTCGCCGGCCTCAAGCCCGCAGACGCCAAGACCGCCCTGATGGAACTGATCGGCGGCGGAGTCGGCGCTGCCACCCCCATCAACGGCTGGGGCGACGGCAGGAGCCAGGCCGTCGCCTACCTCGACGCCATGCCCTCACGCACGCGATCGAAGGTCATGGCCGAGTTCGTCGCCGACGACCCCGCTCTGGCAGCGGATTTGCTCGAACGCCTCCGGACGCACGGCATCATCGCGCAGGCGTCCGGAGGCGCGGGGCCTTGAACATCGCCGCACAACCCGCCGAATCGCGTCCGCCCGCCGGGGCCTCGGGCACGGACGAGCCCCCGCGCCAGCCGGCGTCGGACGCCGGCTTCGACTCGCTCCTCGGCGCGCTCGCGCAGGCCCTGCCGATCGCTCCCGGACTCAGGCCGGACTTTGCGCTCCGGGCCGCAGGCAATGCGCTCCCCGAGCCGGGCGGTCTTGCCAAAGAACTCGCTGCCCGTCAGGCCGCACGCACCCGCCCCGATCCCGTCGCCGAGCCAACCGCGACGAAGCCGATCGTCGAGGCTGCACAGGACGAACTCCGATCGGCAAGCGAGCGTGCGATCGGCCGCGACGCGTCCGGCCGCCTCGCCGGTGAGCGCGCCCCCAGCCCCGGAGACCGCGATCGCGCCGCGTCGGCGCCGGATTCTCGATCGAACGCGGACCACGGAACCGAGCGAGGCCTCCTCGAAAAGCGAAACGCACCCAATCAACCGATCGCCACCGAGAGAACCGACCACGCCCGCCAAGCCGCGAACAGCCCAGGCTCAACCGCATCCGGACTGGGAAACGCCCCATTCCAGGAAACCGCGAGCGGCTCGGCGGCCCGTGTTCAACCGCAACCGATCGGAGCATCACCAGCCCAGGCCGCCGCGACGCCCGGCGCCACAAAGGGAGGCGATGCCGGCTCGTTCCGATCGCTCATGGCGATCGGCACGACCCTCGACCGCGCCTCGGCCCGCGCCGCAGCGACTACCGCTCGATCCAACCCGAGTGCGCACCCCTCGCAGGACACGGCCGAGGCCTTCCGGGCGCAAGTGGCACGCGGTCTCGCGGCAGCGCTCCGACGCGGCGACGGCCGGGTCGTCCTCCGTCTGCACCCCGAGTCGCTCGGCATGGTCCGCGTCTCGATGGGCGTGCGCGACGGCGTCGTCACCGCACAGTTGGAGCCGACGACACGCGCGGCACGCGAGTTGCTCGAGAGCGGGTTGTCGTCGCTTCGGGCCGCGCTGGAGGCGCGGGGCCTGCACGTCGATCGGCTGATTGTGCAGCCGACCGCGCAGCACACGCCCGACGGGAAGGCAGAGCCTTCCAGCGGCGATGGAGGCGAGAGCGATCGCGCCGGCGGAGACGGCGCACCCGGGACCGGCCCGGAGGGGCACGGTCGAAGCGATCCGCGGGACGCGGGCGCGGAAGTCGGCGCGGGAGCAGCGCCGGCAACCGATCGAGCCGCCACGGATGGCGCACCGTCAGGCTGGCCGTCGTGGATGGACGGTTCGGCCGAGATCGTCGTAACGGCGGACGGAGCCGCCGTTCCCATCAGGATCGACCTGGTCGCGTGACGGATCACGCGCCGCCGGTCGCAACAACGCGGAGCCTCGCCGATGTCCACCAGCATCGCGGGGGCGAGCGCGGCCGGTCCGTCCCCCTCGGGGGCGTCCGGGCTGGGTGCGCTCTCGCCCGACCAGTTCTTCAAGGTCATCTTCACCGAACTCGCCAACCAGGACCCGCTCCAGCCCAACGACACGACAGCGCTCCTCCAGCAACTCTCCACCATCCGATCGATCCAGTCCGACATGGACCTCTCCGATCGCATGGGGCAACTGGTGACGCAGAACGAGTTCGTGGGCGGCGCATCCCTCATCGGGCGGCACGTCAGCGGGCTGTCCGAGAACGGCGCACGCGTTCAGGGCATCGTGCAATCCGCCTCACGCACCGACGCCGGCGTCGTCCTCAGACTCGACAGCGGCGAGCGCATGCCCATCAAACGGCTCGACGAGGTGCTCGCCGAGGCCGCCGAGGAGCAAGCGGCGTGAACACCGGCGGGGCCGAGATGCTGCGCGCGCTCGGCGCGGGAGTGTCGCTCCCCGTCCATGCCGTCGGTGAGCCGGCGCCGCCCGGGGGAGAGTTCGCCGCGCTGCTCGCCAAGGCCCAGGCCGGCGAAGTGCATACCGGCCTGGAGGTCACCGTCGCACGCGGCGCGGGCGTGCAACTCTCGCCCTCCCAACTCGAGCGCCTCGCCGCCGCTGCCGACCGCGCCCACGCCGAGGGCGCGAGCCGCGCTCTGGTCCTGATCGACGGCCTCGCCCTCGAACTCGACGTCCTGAGCCGCACGATCACGGGCGCCGTTGACCTCGCCGCCGAGGGCGTGCTCACCGGCATCGACGCCGTGGTGCGCGTCGGCGCGCCCGGCGTGCCGCGCGTCGA
Organism: Phycisphaerales bacterium; assembly: GCA_035443945.1. GTDB lineage: Bacteria > Planctomycetota > Phycisphaerae > Phycisphaerales > UBA1924 > CAADGN01. The sequence goes on from DAOMNQ010000011.1 coordinate 26,088, forward strand.
TTCGTTCACGCCGCGACCGGGCGTCGCGCCCTCGCTGGCACGCGCGCTTGAAGAGAATCCGCGGAACGCCTGATCAATTCGGAGATCGACTATGTCATCGACCATCGCCTTGTTCACGGGTCTGTCGGGTCTGAACGCCAACGCGCGACAGATCGAGGTCGTCGGCAACAACATCGCAAACGTCAACACCAACGGCTACAAGGCCACCCGCCTCCTCTTCAGCGACATGATCAAGCAGAACATCCGCACCGGAGCGCCCCCCTCCGAAGAATCAGGCGGCGTCAACCCCACCCAGATCGGCCTGGGCGTCTCCGTCGGCGGCACACTCCGAGATTTCAAGCAAGGCTCCATCTCCGCCACCGGCGACGCCCGCGACATGGCCGTCGAAGGCGAGGGGTTCTTCATCGTCGAACGCGGCGGCGAACGCTTCTACACACGCTCCGGCGCGTTCCGCCAGGACGAGAACAACGACCTCGTCACCATCGACGGCGACGTCCTCCTCGGCTACGGCGTCGACGATCGCTTCAACGTCCAGCAGGGCGGGCTGACACGCCTCAACATCCCCATCGGCACACGCAGCATCGCCGAGGCCTCCAGCAACGTCCGCTTCGGCGGCAACCTCAACGCCGCGGGCGAACTCCCCACCGGCGGCGCCATCATCGAACTCCTCTCCTCCGTCTCCGGCGGGTTCTCCCTCATCCCGGGCGCAACCGTCCCCGCGCCGCAGGGGAGCCTGCTCGACCTCGCCAGCCTCCTCACCGAGATCGAGAACCCCGCCCAGCCCGGCTCAGGCACGCCGCTCTTCGCCGATGGTCAGCGACTCCAACTCAACGGCGCTCGAAAGGGCGGCGCCGCACTCCCCGTCCGCGACCTCACCATCACACCCGCCACCACCATCCAGAACCTCCTCGACTTCCTGAATACGGGGCTCGGGCTGCGCTCCGAACTCGTGAACCCCGACGGCCTCCCCGCCGGCGCGATGCTCGACCCCACCAACGGCCTCATCGTCGTCTCCGGCAACACGGGCACCGCCAACGATCTGGAAATGCCAACCTCGGGCGTGCGTCTCCTGAACTCGGACGGCACACTCGCCGCGCTCCCCTTCGCGCCCTCCAAACTCGCCGAAGCAACCGGCGAAAGCCAGCGAACCAGTTTCATCGTCTACGACTCACTCGGATCCGAGATCGACGCCTCACTCACCATGGTCCTCGAAGCCAAGACCGACATCGGCACCACCTGGCGCTACTACGTCGAATCCCCCGCAGATACCGACGGCGACGTCCGCCTCGCATCCGGCACCGTCTCCTTCGACTCCTTCGGCGCGATCGTCAATCCCGTCCCCGTCCAGGTCCGCCTCGACCGCAACAACACCGGCGCGGTCACACCGCTCACCTTCGACATCCACTTCTCACAGGGCGAGGAGTCCGTCACCGCGCTCGCCGGCAATCAGTCCCAGATCGCCTCAACCTTCCGCGACGGACGCGCCGCCGGCGCGCTCACCGACTTCAGCGTCGACCGCGAAGGCACCATCTACGGCTCGTTCAGCAACGGCCTCATCCGACCCCTCGGCCGCGTCGTCCTCGCCTCATTCAGCAACGCCGCCGGCCTCGTCGACGTCGGCTCCAACCTCTTCCGACCCGGCGCCAACAGCGGCGAGCCGGTCCTCACCACGCCCACCACCTTCGGCGCAGGCTCCATCGTCGGCGGCGCGCTCGAACTCTCAAACGTCGATCTCGGCCAGGAGTTCATCAAACTCATCCTCTCTTCCACCGGATACGCCGCGGCTTCTCGCGTCATCCGCACCGCCGACGAACTCGTCCAGCAACTCCTGGTCATGGGCCGATAAGCCGAACGCGAGCCGGCCCCGCCATCCCGCCGCGCCTTGAGCCGACGGCCCGATCGTCCGATTACCTGCCGGGAGGGCCGCCGTGATCTCGCTCACACGACTCAACGGCAAACGCTTCGTCCTCAACGCCGAACTGATCCGGACCGTCGAGGAGACGCCGGATACCCTCATCACCCTCATCAGCGGCGAGCACGTCATCGTGAAGGAAACCCTCCGCGAGGTCGTGGACAGGGTCGTCGAGTACGGCCGCCTGCTCCGAAGGCTCATCCCGCCCGACTAAGCCGCGATCGCGCCGCGGATAGCCCCGATTCGCGTTCAAGGCGGGCGTTCAGGCTCCCGATGAGAGTGTGGGCAGGCCGCGCGCACGCGCGGCGGGGAGACCGCACGCGTGGACCTCGGGACGGTCATCGGGCTGGCGCTGGCGGGGGCGGCGATCGCCGCCGGAATCGTCCTCGGCGGCGGCGATATCCCCTCCCTCATCAACATGCCCTCCATCATGGTTGTCTTCGGCGGAACCCTCGGCGCGGCCATCGTCTCGTTCCCCCTCGCGCGCATCCTGAAACTCCACAACGTCGTCCTCAAGAGCGTCTTCTCGAAGTCCGCCGACCCGGTCGAGACCATCGCCGACCTCGTCAAGTACGCCGAGGTCGCACGCCGAGAGGGCATCCTCTCCCTCGAAAACCTCATCGAGGAGATGAAGGACCCCTTCATCGTCCGCGGCGTCAAGATGGCCGTCGACGGCACCGATCCCGAACTCATCCGCACCATCATGGACACCGAACTCGAAGCCCTCATGGAACGCCACGCCCAGGGCAAGCAGATGCTCGACACCATCGGCCGCTACGCACCCGCCTTCGGCATGATCGGCACACTCATGGGCCTCATCTTCATGCTCAAGAACATGGACGACCCCTCCAAGATCGGCCCCGGAATGGCCGTCGCGCTCATCACCACGCTCTACGGCGCGATGATCGCCAACATCGTCACAGGCCCGCTCGGCGACAAACTCGCCGCGCGGGACGCCGAGGAAGTCCTCGCCAAGACCATCATCGTGGCCGGCGTCATGTCCATCCAGTCCGGCGACAACCCCCGGGTCGTCGAGAGCAAACTGCTCACCTACCTGCCCCCAGGACGCCGCGGCGCGTTCGAGGAAGCCAAGCAGAAGGCCGCCTGAACCGGAGGCTCGCATGGCACGGCGCAGGAAGGGTCCGTCCAACCCGCCCATCCCCGAATGGGTGCTGACATACGGCGACATGATGTCGCTCCTCCTCTGCTTCTTCATCCTCCTCGCCGCGTTCAGCGAACTCAAGAAGCCCGAGGAGTACCAGCGCGTCATCGACGCCATCAAGCAGGCGCTCGGCTCCAGCGGCGCACGCCGCTCCTTCACCATCAGCGACTCTCTCGACATCACGACCCTCAAGCCGCTGGTCACCCATCCCGACACCAACGACCCCGTCGAGTCCAACGCCCAGCCCACCGACCCAAACATCCAGGGACGCCAGGAGAAGGTCGCACGCATCCACGAAGGCCAGCAGTTCGTCGTCGGCGGCCCGCTCTCCTTCGCCCCCGGCTCGTGGGAACTCTCACCCGAAGCCAAGGACTTCATCCGCGAGCAGATCGCCCCCATGGTGCGCGGCCAGAACTACAAGGTCGCCGTTCGCGGCCATGCCTGGGGACTCGACGACCGCGCCCCGGGCGTCGATCCGATGGAACTCTCCTGGCGACGCGCCAAGGCCGTCGTCGACTTCATGGTCCAGGAATGTGGGGTAAAGGAACTGATCCTGATGCCTGTAGCGGTCGGGACGGCCGAACCCATGGCGCTCAGCCGACACGCGCTGGAGGCATCACCCGAGAACCGCCGAGTGGAGGTGTACCGCACGGAGGTCGCGGTGGACGAACTGCACCCTGACCCGGCCGGGACAGGCCGGACGCGGTAGGCGATGGAGCGCGCACGATGGCCGAGCAGGAAGCCGCGGCGGAAGCCCCGGAGCAGAAGAAGAAGCCCCCCCTCAAACTCATCCTGATCGTCTCGGCGATCATGGTGGTCGAGGCCGTCGCCGTCTTCGGCTTCCTCGCCTTCACCGGGAGCGGCACAGCACGCTCAAGCGCGATGGAACTCGAAGGCCTCGAAGAGGCAGGCCGCGAGGCCGCCGTCGAACTCCTCCTCATCGAGGAGAAGTTCCAGAACATGTCCACCAACCGAGTCTGGGTCTGGGACGCCGCAATCTACCTCAAGGTCCGCGAGAAGAACCGCCCCGCCGTCCAGAAGATCATGGACACCCGCAAGGCCGAGATCGCCGCCGGGGTCTCTCTCATCTTCCGCAAGGCCCAGCACAACCAACTCCGCGAGCCGGGCCAGGAAACCCTCACCCGCCAACTCACTGCCTACGTCAACGAGGTCTTCGGCACCCAGCAGGACGGCACGCCCCGAGTCGAACGGGTGCTCATCCCCAAATGCAAGGGTTTCCCCGCAGACTGAGTGCCAGCCAAGCGATACCCATTCAGAATACAAACAAATGCGCACACGAAGGCCGCCCCGCGCGAGGATTGCTGCGCATTCGGCAAATGTGGCGTGCTACGCCGTCGTCTGGCCGATGAGCGACCCGCCCGGTGGTCGCCGGGCCGGTCGCGTTGGAGCGCGCCCGCGGGTGGCCATCCCAAACCGGCAGGAGGCCGGTGCCCCACGCGACGACCGGGGCAGGAGCCGCGCACGATGACCGACGAACAAGCCAGCCCGACCCCCGACGAGCAGTCGGCACCCGATCCGGCGGGAGACGCCGCGCCGGCGCCGGACGACGGCGACTCGCCCGAGGCGATGCGCCTGCCCGCCTTCGACGCCGTGCGCGCCGAGACCCCGCAGAACGGCATCGACCTCCTCGCCGACGTCAACCTCAACGTCAAGATCGAACTCGGCCGCACACGCATGCTCGTCGAGGACGTCCTCCGCCTCGGCGAGGGGGCGGTCGTCGAACTCGACAAACTCGCGGGCGACCCGGTCGACGTCTACGTCAACGACCGCCCCGTCGCCCGGGGCGAGGTGCTGGTCCTGAACGACAACTTCTGCGTGCGGATCAACGAGATCATCGACCCCTCGGCCGACGGCCAGGCAAAGGCCGGCTGACGGGTCCACGGGCGGTGGAGCCGCCCGAGTGCAAGCCAGGATGGCAATATGCCCCGCGTTCGAGCGACATGCACGGTGGTGTTGGCGGTCTGCACCGCGATCTGCGCCTACGCGCAGGACATCGGCCCGCCGGCACCGGCCGCGTCGCACGTCGAGTCGCCCGCCGATCACACCGCGGCGACCCCCGACCAGTCAGCGGCCACCGAGCGTCTCGCCCTCGGACCCGCGACGCCCACCATCGCCGCCGAATCACGCGAGTCAGTCGCGCTCGGGGCGGGTGAGCCGCGCGCCGACGCCGGATGGACGCGCACCATCGTCGCCCTCGCCGGCGTGCTGGCCGTCATCCTCGCGGCAGGTGTCGCCCTCCGACGCTTCGCGCGGTCCGGCCCCACGCTCGCCGTCGCCCTCGGGCCGGGCGGCCCGTCGCCCTCGGGCGTGCTCGAAGTCCTCGGCCGCTACCCCGCAGGCCGCGGCCAGAGCCTGGTGCTCCTGAAAGTCGACCGCCGCGTCCTCCTCCTCTCCCAATCGCACGCCGCTCGTGCCGGCGGGGGGGGCTTCCGAACTCTCTGCGCCTTCGATGACGCCGAGGACGTCGCCTCGCTCCTCGTCAAGACGCGCGATGCCGCCGACGAGTCGATGAGCGCACGCTTCACCTCGATGCTTCGCCGCTTCGACGCCACCCACGTCGATGGCGACGCGGGCGTCTCCTGGCCCGCGCCCGGCGAGCGTGCGGATCAGAGCGCCATCGAGGGCCTTCGTCGCCGCGTCGCCGAACTCCGCAGCACTGGCCTGGGGGACGCGCGATGATCCGCATCGTCCGCCTCGCCATAATCGCCCTGCTCGCACTCGCCGCTAGTGCGCCCGCGCTCGCGCAGACAGAGATCGGACCGCCGCTTCCCGCCTCACAGGCCGAACCGTCCACCGTGTTCAACCCCATCGCGCTCCTCGACTCCGCCGCCGGTGCGCTCCCCGCCGGTCCCGACGAGCAGGTCCACGGCATCTCCAGCGCCATGAGCGTCCTGCTCCTGCTCACCGTCCTTGCCCTCGCGCCGTCGATCATGCTCATGACCACCTGCTTCATGCGCATCATCGTGGTGCTCGCGCTGCTGCGCCAGGCCCTCGGCACCGCGAACGTGCCCCCCCCGCAGGTCATCACCGCTCTCGCCCTCTTCATGACCATGACCGTCATGGCCCCGACCGTCCAGCGCGTCTGGGACGACGCCGTCGTCCCCTACCAGCGCGGCGAGGTCGCCGACTACGAGGACCTCTGGGCCCGCGCCCGCCAGCCCTTCCGCGACTTCATGTTCGAGCAGATCGCCGCCACGGGCAACTGGTCCAGCCTCTACGTCGTCCTCGAGCACCGCGGCGTGGACATCTCCGACCCGTCGAAACTCACCCGCGCCGACGTGGACACGGCCTCGCTCGTCTCCGGCTACATGCTCAGCGAACTCAAGACCGCCTTCCTCATGGGCTTCAAGGTCTACCTCCCGTTCCTCGTCATCGACATGGTCATCGCCAGCCTCCTCATCTCCATGAGCATGATGATGCTCCCCCCCGTCCTCATCAGCCTGCCCTTCAAACTGCTCCTCTTCGTCCTCGTCGACGGGTGGACGCTCGTCGTCGGCGGGCTGCTCGCCAGTTTCGCCCCAGTCTCCGGCGTCGAGCACGCGGCCGCCGCGGCCTGGCCGACCGCGGCCGATTTCGCCTGCCACGCCGGCCGAACACTGGCGTGCCTCGGGCGCGCCGCGGAGGTCGCATGACGTACGACGAATCAGCCGTGCTCCTCGTCCGCGAGACGCTCCTCATCGTCCTCAAGATCGCCGCGCCCATCCTCCTCGCCGGCGTCGCCATCGGCCTCATCATCAGCGTCCTCCAGTCCGTGACCAGCATCCAGGACCAGACGCTCACCTTCGTCCCCAAGATCGCGGTGATGCTCGTTGTTGCCGCGCTCCTGATCCCCTGGATCGCCGTCAACCTCGTCGAGTACGCCAGCGTGCTCCTCTCACTCCGCTGATCAGATGGAGGCGCCGACGCTTGAGCCTGACCGACGGCCTGCACGCGCACCTCGTCCCCTTCGCGCTCGTCACCGCGCGCCTGGGCGGTCTCTTCATGTTCGCCCCGCTCCTGAGTGGCCCCGCCGTGCCCGTCAAGGTGCGCGCCATGCTCGCCGTCATGGCCTCGCTCGCCGTCTATCCGGGCCTCATGGCCGACGGACTCGCGCAGTCCCAGCCCCTCTCGCTCTTCGGCGTCGCGCCCTTCCTCGCCGCCGAAGCGTTGATCGGCGCGGCCATCGGACTCCTCGCCTCCATCCCCCTCGTCGCCGTCCAGACCGGCGGCCACGTCATGGGCTACCAGATGGGGCTGGGCATCGCCTCCGTCTACAACCCCGAGATGGACACCCAGAGCGACGCCGTCGGCGAACTCGTCTTCTACCTCGCCGTTGCCGCCTTCCTCTCCATGGGCGGCATGGAACTGCTCTTCAGCGCGCTCGTCGGCTCCTTCGCCTCGCTCCCGCCCGGCGCGGCCGTCATGCAGCCGGGCGCGCTCGAACTTGCGACGGGGCTCGCGGCGTCCGGCTTCGACCTGGCCCTCCGCGTCGCCGCCCCCGTTACCGGCATCATCATGCTGCTCATGCTCGCCATGGGCTTCATCATGAAGACCATGCCCCAGATCAACGTCCTCAGCGTCGGCTTTGCGATCAAGATCATCGTCGGCCTGATCGTGCTCGGCCTCGCCCTGCGCGTCCTGGACACCGTAGTCCGAGACGAACTGACCGACGGGCTGGGCATGGTCGTGCGATGGGTGATCGGAAGCGAGTGAACGAATCGAAGCGGGCCTGAAAGAGCGCCAACCGGACAAGCAGCATGGCCGAAGACCTGGGCGAAAAGACCGAGCAACCAACCCAGCACCGCCTCCTGGACGCCAGGCGCCGCGGCCGCGTCGCCAAGAGCGCGGACCTCTCCGCCGCGGTCGATCTCCTTGGCGCGATCATCGTCCTCATCGCCGTCGGCGGCCTGCTCATCCGCGGCATGTCCACGCTCATCCGCCGCCTCCTCGAAGGCGAGACCCTCGGCCACGCACTCACCATCGAGTCCATGACCGACGGCGCAAGGTGGGCCGCGTGGCAGGGCATCATGGTCATCGTCCCCGTGCTGCTCCTCATGTTCGTCGTCGCCGCTGTCGGGCAGGTCATGCAGGTCGGACTGCTCATCTCCCCCGAGCCGCTCCGTCCGAAACTCGAACGCCTCAGCCCCATCGCGGGCGTCAAACGCATCTTCAGCAAGCGCAACCTCGTGAAGACCGTCGTCAACACAGGCAAACTCGTCCTCGTCGTCGCCATCTCCTGGCTCGTGATCGCCCGCTGGATGCCACGCCTCATCGGCCTGGCCGCGCTCGAACCGGTGCCGGGCATGCTCCTCATCGCCCGCGCCGCGGCGGAACTCGCCCTCTGGCTCGTCTTCCTCCTGCTCGTCCTCGGCGTCATCGACTTCATGTACCAGAAGTGGCAGCACTCGCAGGACCTCCGCATGACGAAGCAGGAAGTCAAGGACGAACGACGCAGCATGGAGGGCGATCCCCAGATGAAGGGCCGCCGCATGCGCCTCATGCGCGACATCGCCATGCAGCGCATCCAGGCCGCCGTCCCCGACGCCGACGTGGTCGTCACGAACCCCACGCACTTCGCCGTCGCCCTCAAGTACGACGCCGAGTCCATGGGCGCGCCGCGCCTCATCGCCAAGGGCGCGGACTACATGGCCGTCCGAATCCGCCACGTTGCCGTCGCAAACGCCGTCCCCATCGTCGAACGGCCGCCCCTCGCGCGCGCCATCTACTACGGCGTCGAGGTCGGCCGCGAAATCCCGCCGCACCTCTACGAGGCCGTTGCCGAGATCCTCGCCTACGTCTACCGCCTCGAAGGCCACGCAGCCCACAACGCATCGAAGCGCGGCCCCGCACGCGGCCGCCGACGCGCCGCCAGAGCAGGACGCTGACCGAACACTGACCAATGTCACCCGCGAACCAGCCACATCCCGCTCCGACCAACGCCGGCGGACTGCCGCCGTGGCTGCTCGCGCTCGCCAAGCACCGCGGCCTCATCGTCCCCATCGCCTTCGTCATGCTGATGGTGGTCATCCTGATCCCACTCCCACCGCCCGCGCTCGACCTGCTCATCTCGCTCAACATCTCCCTCTCGGTGATCGTGCTCCTCACCACGATCTCCATGGGCCGACCCCTCGAGTTCAGCGTCTTCCCCTCCCTCCTCCTCGCCACCACGATGTTCCGCCTCGTCCTGAACATCGCCTCCACGCGCCTCATCCTCACCGCCGACGCCGGCAGCCCCGAGGAGGCCATCGGCGTCGCCGGACAGGTCATCAGCGCGTTCGGCGAGTTCGTCGCCGGCGACTCCCTCTTCGTCGGCGTCGTCATCTTCCTCATCCTCATCATCGTCCAGTTCGTCGTCGTTACCAAGGGCGCGACCCGCATCAGCGAGGTCGCCGCTCGCTTCACCCTCGACGCCATGCCCGGCAAGCAGATGGCGATCGACTCCGACCTCAACGCAGGACTCATCAACGAGACCGAGGCCCGACGACGCCGCGAGGACATCTCCCGCGAGGCCGATTTCTTCGGCGCCATGGACGGCGCCAGCAAGTTCGTCCGAGGCGACGCCATCGCCGGCATCATCATCACCGCCGTCAACATCATCGGCGGCTTCGCCGTCGGCACCGTCGAGCGCGGCTGGCCCGCCGCACAGTCCGCCGAGGTCTTCACCAAACTCACCATCGGCGACGGTCTCACCAGCCAGATCCCCTCCTTCATCGTCTCCATAGCCGCCGCTCTCATCGTCACCCGATCCGGCTCAAAGCAGCAACTCGGCGACGAACTCACCGGACAACTCACCAGCCAGCCCCGCGGCCTCGTCATCACCGCCGCCTTCCTCGCACTCCTCGCCTTCAGCCCGCTCCCCACCATCCCCCTGCTCGTCACCGCCGCCGGACTCGGAGCGCTCGCCTGGGCGATGACGCGGTCCTCCCGCGCCGAGACCGCCAGGGAACACGCCGAGCACGCCGCCGCCGCCCCCGAGCCGCCTCCCATCGAGGCGCTCCTCAAAGTCGACGTCCTCGAACTCGAAGTCGGATACGCCCTCGTCTCGCTCGTCGACACCCAGCAGGGCGGCGACCTCCTCGACCGCATCCACGCTATCCGACGACAGATGGCCGCCGAGGCCGGCTTCGTCATGCCGCCGGTCCGAATCCGCGACAACATGCAACTCGAACCAACCGAGTACCGCATCAAGGTCCGCGGCGCGGAGGCCGCACGCGGCCACGTCCGCCCCGCACGACTCCTCGCCATGGACTCCGGCCTCGCCTCCGGACCCATCGACGGCGAACCGACCAGGGAACCCGCCTTCGGCCTCGACGCCTGGTGGATCGACCCCGCTATGCGCGCCCGCGCCGAGTCCATGAACTACACGGTCGTTGACCCCACCAGCGTCGTCGCGACGCACCTCACCGAGATCGTCCGCGCCAACGCCGCCGACCTCCTCACGCGCGAGGAAGTCAACAACCTCCTCGAAGGCCTCCGCCAGCGCACGCCCAAACTCGTCGAGGAAACCGTCCCCGGCGTCGTCAAGACCGCCGACCTCCAGAAGGTCCTCCAGAACCTCCTCCGTGAGCGCGTCCCCATCCGAGACGTCGAGACCATCCTCGAAACCCTCGGCGACTGGGCGCCCAGGACCCAGGACCCCGACGTCCTCACCGAGTACGTCCGCAACGCCCTCCGCCGCACAATCTGCGAGCAGGTCGCCGCCCCCGGTCCCGACGGCAAGCGCACCATCGTCTGCGTCACGCTCGATCCCTCGCTCGAAGACCAGGTCGCCGCCTACATCGACCGCGGCCCCGGCGGCACCAGCGTCACCATGCCCGCCCGTGTCGCGGGCGCCATCGCCGGACAGGTCGTCCGTGCTCTCGAGAAAGTCACCGCGGCCGGGCGGCTCCCCGTCGTTGTCGCATCGCCGCAGGTGCGGGCCGTCGTCAGGCAGATCGTCGAACCCCACCTCCCCGCCGTCGTGGTCCTGGGGTACAACGAAGTCGCTTCACCCTTCGAAGTCGAGTCCCTCGCCCTCGTCACCACACCGAAGCACCCCGAACCCGCCGTCACCGCGGCCTGAAGAGGAGCCACTGGCGGAACCGAGCGACACCGTGTAGATTGCCCGAGTCTTCGACAAGCCAGGGACGGCGATGATGACACTCAAGACCTATCGCGGCAGCACCATGGCAGCGGCCCTCGCAGAGGTCAAGCGAGACCTCGGCGCCGATGCCGTCATCCTCCACACACGCTCCTTCAAGGCCGGCGGTGTGCTCGGCGTCGGGACCAAACCGATCGTCGAGATCACCGCCTCCGCCGACGCCGACTCAGGCCCCGGACCGCGCGGACGCCAGCCGCCCCGCGCCGCCACCCGCGCTGCACCGACACGCGGGCCGACGCCCCAGCAGGCTCCCGTCGCCCGCGCTGCCGCAGTCAGAGACGAGTTCGTCCCCGTGCGAGACTGGGCCGGCGTCGGCGCGACGCAACCCGCCGCGCCCGACCCAGCGCCCGCTCCCCGCGCGGAGCCGCGAAAGCCCGTGCGCCCTCCCTCGCCACGCGTGCCCACGACGAGGGCCGCCATCGCCCCCGCCAATGAATCCGGCCGCGCCGCGATCGAGGACGAACTTGCCTCCATCAAGCGCCTTCTCGGCCACGTGCTCCACGCCACGGGGCGCGGCGTCGCGCCCCACGCCAACGGCGCCATGCCCGACGCCCTCGCCGACCTCTACCTCCGCCTCACCGACGAGCAGGTCGCCGCCGAACTCGCCGACCGCCTCATCGCGGCCGTCCGCGACCGCCTCTCCGCCCCCGCCCTCCACGACGGAGAACGAGTCCGCGACGCGCTCGCCGACCAGATCGCCGCCCTCGTTCCCGTTGCGCCCCCGATCCCGGCGCAACCCACCGCCGGCGCCTGCCGCGCCATCGCCCTCGTCGGCCCCACCGGCGTCGGCAAGACCACCACCATCGCCAAACTCGCCGCCGCCGCCAAACTCCGCCACGGCCACCGCGCCGCCCTCATCACCAGCGACACCTACCGCATCGCCGCCGTCGAGCAACTCCGCACCTACGCCGAGATCGTCGGCCTGCCCATGCGCGTCGCCCTCACGCCGCGCGAGATGCACGCCGCCCGCGAGGCCTTCCGCGACCACGATGTCGTCTTCATCGACACCGCCGGCCGATCCCCGCGCGACGAGGGACGCCTCCGCGAACTCGCCGAGTTCGTCCGCGCCGCCGCTCCTGACGAGACCCACCTCGTGCTCTCCGCCGCCGCCTCCGAGCCGGTCATGATGCACGCCGCCGAACGCTTCGCCCCGCTCGCCCCCGACCGCCTCATCCTCAGCAAGGTGGACGAAGCCGAGGTCTTCGGCCCCGCCTTCAACGCCGTCGCACGCCTCGGCCTCCCCCTCAGTTACCTCACCACCGGCCAGGAAGTCCCCGACGACGTCGAGGCCGCCCAAGGCACCACGCTCGCCCGGCTCGTCCTCGAAGGCCGCGCCACAACTGCGCTCGCGGGGGCCGTCGCGTGACGACCGTGCTCGCCGGCCCCGCTCTCGCTCGCCCGGCCGACCAGGCCACCCGCCTGCGCGACCTCGTCGAGGCCCTCGCCGGCGAGCGCGATGCGCCCCCTCGAACCCACGCCGCCCACGCCGCACAGCCCGGCATCCCCATCCTCGCCATCGGCTCCGGCAAGGGGGGGGTCGGCAAGACCAACCTCGCCGTCAACCTCTGCATCGCCCTCGCCAGGTCCGGCAGGCGCGCAACCCTCCTCGACGCCGACCTCGGCATGGCCAACGCCGACGTCCTCTGCGGCCTCAGCCCGCACCGACGCCTGGACGCGATCCTCGTCGGTCACGACGCGCCCGCGCGTCTCTCCATGCGGGATGTCGCGGTGGACGCGCCGGGCGGCTTCCTGCTCGTCCCCGGCGCGGTCGGCGTCGCCCGTGTCGCCGACCTCGACGCGCCACGCCGCGCCGCACTCGTCGCGGGCCTCAGCGAACTCGAAGCCGTCAGCGACCTCATCGTCATCGACACCGGCGCGGGCATCGGACGCGACGTCACCACCTTCATGCTCGCCGCATCGCTCGCCATCGTCGTCGCGACGCCCGAGCCGACTTCGATCGCCGACGCCTACGGCCTCATCAAGTGCCTCCACCTCATCTCACGCGAGCGCCGCTCGGCACTTCCCCGCCTCGGTCTGGTCGTCAATCAGGCCCGATCCGATACCGAAGCGAGCGCGGTTCATGCGCGTTTGTCCTCGTGCGCGGGGAGATTCCTCGGATTTGACGTCCCGATGCTCGGCCGGATCGCGCAGGATTCGCGCGTTTCGGCCGCGGTGCGCCGCCGCGTTCCCCACACCATCCGTTGGCCGCGCGCCCGGGCGAGCCGCGATGTTCGGCGTTTGTCAACCGGCATCATCGCCTCCCTTGGGTCGGCGCTCCGCTCGGACCTCAAGGGCTAGTGGCTTCGCCCAAGGGGGGGGTTGCCCGCGTCGTGCAGGTCGTGCCGCGCACGCCGATTGCGTGGGCTGCCCCGAACTTCTTCGCGCCTGTTCGAACTGATCGCTTGCCTTCGCACGGACGATAAAGCACCTACCGGAGTGGCTGCGCGCTCGCGAAGTCGCGTCCGGTATTCGGCCCGCTCGTTCCATGAACGCACGCCCGATCAGCGCCGTCGCTCCCTGCTGCTCGCTCGCGGGCTTCGCTGTGGCGATCGTCGCCGGCGCGTCGGCCGGAGGCGAGGCCGGCGCCGTACTCGGACGCGCGATCGTCGCCATGATGCTCATGTACGCCGTCGGCGCCGCGCTCGAGGCCGTCGCCTCGCGCGTCGTCGCCGAGCACGCGGGTACCTACCAACGCACGAACGCCGATCCAAACGGTGCGGGGCGTGTGTCGCCCCGCGCGGAGGCAGAGTGAACATGACTTCCACAGCGCGGAGGACGCGGCTTGACAGCCCGTCAAAGTCTGTATACTCCCCGCCTGTCGGGTCATGGATCGACCGCGACACGCCGACCGGCACGAACGCCGGCCGGCACGCCGAGGGTCAAGGAGAGGACCGATGGCCGCAGCACACGCATCGCTCGCTGGAAGTCGCATCGCCGCTCGCCGGAGCGCACGCCACGCCGAAGCCTCCAACGCGCCGTCACCCTACGACGCGATGAAGGGCGAGGAACTCTGGCGCGAATACCAGGCGACACGCGCCGACTCCATCCGCAACTACCTCATGGAGAAGTACCTCCCCCTCGTGCGCTACAACGCCGAGCGAATCTACACCCGGCTCCCCGACGAGGTGGACCTCGAAGACCTCATGTCCGCCGGGCTCTTCGGCCTCATGGACGCCATCGACGCCTTCGACCTCGAACGCAAGGTCAAGTTCGAGACCTACTGCGCCCCGCGCATCCGCGGCGCCATCCTCGACGAACTCCGCAACATGGACTGGGTGCCCCGACTCGTCCGCCACCGCACCGGAAAGATCGAGCAGGCTCGGCAGCAACTCGAGATGCGCACCGGACAGCCCGCATCCGACGACGACGTCGCCAGGTTCCTCGGCCTTGACGCCGAGGAGTTCGAGAAGTACCAGCGCGACGGCAGCGCGGTCGGCACTTTCAGCCTCAACCGCAAGGCCTTCACCACCGACGGCACCCGCGACGTCCGCGAGATCGACGTCATCCGCGACGACACGCAGGTCAACCCCTTCCGCGAAATCCAGCGCCGCGACCTCAAGGACCTCGTCACCAAGGGACTCTCACGCGCCGAGCAACTCATCGTGACCCTCTACTACTACGAGGGCCTCACCATGAAGGAGATCGGCGCCACACTCGACCTCTCCGAGTCTCGCGTCAGCCAGATGCACTCCTCCATCCTCGCCCGGCTCAAGGCCCAGATGCAGCACCGCGTGAAGGAACTCGAGCCCGAGGAGGAGTAGGGCTGCCACGCTCGCCTTCCGCGCCGCACGCGCCTTCGATTCGCCATGACGGCGACCCGGGCGCGGCAACCCGAAACAGCAGCGTGCGAGCGCGCGTGCGTCGGCATCGGATCGAACCTCGGTGACCGCTCCGCCGCAATCGAACGGGCCGTGCTGGCAATGGCCACCCTGCCGGGCACTCGGCTCGTCGCCCGCTCTTCCATCCACGAGACCGAGCCGGTCGGGCCGGTCCCCCAGGGACCATTCCTGAACGCCGCCGTCGTGCTGGAGACCGCCCTCGCGCCCCTCGACCTGCTCGATGCGTTCCTCGCCATCGAGCGTTCGTTGGGCCGTGCTCGCACCGCCGGCGAGCGGTGGGGGCCGCGCATCATCGACCTCGACCTCCTGCTCTACGGGGCGCGCGTCGAGTCCGGGCCGCGTCTCACGCTCCCGCACCCCCGACTGCACGAACGGTCGTTCGTCCTTGAACCTCTGGCCGAGATCGCGCCCGACGCCGTCGTGCCCGGCACCGCCCGCACGGTCCGTGAACTGCGCGATTCGCTGCGCGGGGTGGCGCTCCGATGAGCCTCCTCGCCTACCTCCTCGGCTGGCTTGTCCACCTCGCCGCCGCCCTCTCGCCCGAGGCGTCGGCCGGCCCCATCGGCGCGCTCGCCTACGCCCATGCGCTGCTCGTCCATCGGTCCGCTCCCATCGCCGACCGCGCGACAGTCACGCTCACCCTCCCCGACGGATCCTCACGCACCGAACGCATCACGGTTCGAGTCTGTGCTCGCGGGTGGGGCGCGGCGTCGATCGAAACCCCCGCACTCGCGGCGTGGTTCGAACCTGGAAGCGGCGCGGCCGCCCACCCCGGCGATCCCACGACCGCTGTCGCCTGGGTCGGCCCCGATCGAGTCGATTCCGCAGCCCTCACCGCACGACTCCCCGCCCTGCCTGTCCCCCAGATTGCCCTCGCGCTCGACGACCTCGCCTCGCCGCTCGCGCTCACCGCCTACACCACGGAGGTCGAGTGGCTCGGCGCGTTGATGCACCGCAGGCGTGGCCAGACCACCGTGCGGCTGGTCGGGCGCACGCCGACGGGTCGAGTCACGCTCGAACTCGAGCGCGGCCGAGTGCGGGGCTACACCGCGGACCTGCCCACGGCCGAAGGCATCGCCACGCTCGAGACCACCTTCGAGCCGATCGAACCCGGCGATCTCGACGAATGGAGGATCGACACCCGAGGCAGGCGACTCATCAGTTCGATCGCCGGACTCTCGGCCCTCGAAAGGCCTCTCCGCGTCGGTGACCGAATGCCCACGGTGTCGTTGTACGCCGGCGCGGCCGAAGTCCGCCCCCAGTTCGACGCCCCCTTCACCGCCATCGTCTTCGTCCGAGACCCGTCGGACGCGGCGTGGTGGGCCGATGGTCAGGATGCCGCCCTCACCTCCGCGCGCCGAGCAGTGGAGGGCATCGTCGAGTTTCGGCGCGAGTTGACGCGCCGATCCGTTCGATCGCCGAGAATCGGCGCGGCCCCGGCCGCGCCGCGGGTGGAGACCATCGTCGTCGTTCTGCTCGAAGCCGGCGCGGCATCGGTCGAGAGGTTCGCCTCACTCCACGAGCGATGGCAGGCCGTCGGCGCACCAGCGAACAACCTGCTTCTCTGGTCCCCGGGTCAACGCCTGACGTTGGATCGGATCGCGCCGGCGTCGCCCGGCGCAGTCGTCCTCCTCGGACGCGAACGATCGATCGTCTCTGTCGTCGAGTTGCCCGCCGATGCCGACGATGTGGCCGGAGTTCTGGTTGATGGCGTGGGTGGGGGGCCGGAAAGGTAGAACGGAGTCACGACCGGGAACGATCCGCGCCCGCGTAGGCCGCGCCGTTACGCAGCGGCCCTCGTGACCGCCACCGAACGCGACGCCGCCTCGTGTTGCGCCACCAGCCGATCGAACTCCGAAAAGTCCAGCGTCAGGAACAGCGGCGCCAACTCCGGATCGAACTGCGTCCCCGCGCACCGACGGATCTCCTCGAACACCCGCTCGCGCGCCATCGCCGGACGGTACGAGCGGTTCGAACTCATCGCGTCGAAGGTGTCGGCCAGAGCCATGATCCGCGCAACCAGCGGAATCCTGTCCCCCTCCAGACCGTGCGGGTACCCCCGCCCGTCCCACCGCTCGTGGTGCGAGAGCACGCCGGGCAGCACGTCGTCGAGTTGAGGGATGCCCTTGAGAATGTCGTACCCGATCACCGGGTGCTGGCGGATCAGCCCGAACTCCGCTTCCGTCAGCCGCCCTTCCTTGCACAGCACCGACTCGGGAACCCCGATCTTCCCCACGTCGTGAACCAGCCCCGTGATGTGCACACGCTCCGCCTGTTGCTGCGTGAAGCCAACAAGACGCGACAACTCCGTCGCAAGGTGCGCCACCCGCTCCGAGTGGCCGCAGGTGTACCGGTCCTTGGCGTCGATCGCCGCCGTCATCGCCTGCAGCGAGCCCAGGAACAGCGCGTTCTGCTCGTTCAGCAGCGAGACGTTCTCGAAGAACGTGCCCAGAAACGCCGACGCCGTCGCGATCAACTGCGTGTCGTAACTGCTCACCTGCGGGTCGTCGCCGCCCTTGTCGCCCGTGAAGAGCGCCGCCGTGAGCCGGGATCCACCCGCGATCGGCTGCACGACCATCTGCGCGCCGCACGCCAGCGGGCGATCGGCGCTCGAACTGGCGATGCAGGCCCCGGCGTCCGGCGACAGGCTCTCCACGAACTCCTCGATCATCGCCCTGAACGCCATCGCATCGCACGACGGCTTGCCCGCGACGAAGATCGAGTCGGCGATCGAGCCAGGAAGGCGGGACTGCTTCAGCGTCCGCACCGCCACCCAGCCGAACTCCGTCGTCTGCTGCAACTGCTCGATCGCCAGCCGCACGAACCGCTCCGGGTCCTGGAGGTCGCTCATCGAGTTACCGAGCGTGTACAGCAACTCGATGTGCTCGTAGGCATCGGTCAGGTGGCGGGTGAAGCCCCCGATGGTCCGCTCGCTCTCGTGCTGACGGTTCAGGTCGTTCAGCATCCAGTCGAGCACCGGCACCGTCCGGTCGATCTCCGCCGCGGAGAACGTCGCCAGCCGGCCGACCGCGCTCCGTGCCGCGGCCTTGTCCGATTGCGAAGCGGCGCACACCGCCTCGAACTCCGGCGTCACCAGGGCCTCGGGCGTCAGGAACATGAACGCCGTGTACCCACGCCGATGTCCCCGGATCGTCTCGACCGACGGCACGACGTAGCACCCCGAGAACATCTCGAGTCGCTCCGGAGTCTCCTGGTCGTTCCAGCGGCGGACCGCGTCGGCCAGCATCCGGCACATCACGCTGCTGCGCAGCCACACGCCCGCAAGCCCCGTCTGGTTCGCTTCGTCGATCACCACGCCCGACGTATCAAGCCGCCAGACCGGAAGCCCGAGCGCACGGCATCGCTCGCGCAGTTTCATCTGCGGGGCGTCGTTCGGTTCGGCTGGAAGCGCGTGATTCATGCGACGTTGCGAAGCCTCGAAGTCTCAGGCACCGAGCCGCGTCCCAGGAACTCCTCGACGCGGCGCAGAATGTCGCGAGCGCTGAAGGGCTTGCTGAGAACCACGCGGATGTTCGTCGCCCTCAGTTCGCTCTCGTCCAGAACGTACCCCCGCGCCGTGAGCATCAGCACCGGCGTCTCCGCAGTACGCTCGTCCGCACGCAACTGGGTCGCCAACTCAATCCCGCTCATGTACGGCATCTGCAGGTCCGTGATCACGAGGTCAGGCCGGTGCTTCAGCGCGAGTGTCAGGGCCTCTTCCCCGTCCCGCGCCACGACGGTCGCATACCCCGCCGCACGCAGTTTCATCCCCACCACGTGCGTGATATGGGCCTCATCGTCGGCCAGCAGGATCGTTTGCTGCGTCATCGTCGTGCGTCCCCGAAGAGTCTCGGACAGAGCAGGCCGCCGGCATGGGCCTGCCTCCCCGGTCGGCCTCATCGCCGGCAGCATCGACCCCGGACAACGGGGGCTTGAGCCTTCCCCCCGCTCCCCGATCGCTACGGCGCACGGATCGGAGGGTTGCGCCATTCTCGGACGCCGACGGCCGTTGCGTGGTACGATCCCGTGATGCCGAACGCCCTTGAACACGAGGCCGGAAACCCCGCGACCGACGCCCCCGCTGCGCCGCCCCACGCCCTTGCCGCTCCCCTCGAGGCCGTCCTCATGAGCGCGGATCGGCCCGTACCGGGGCGGCGCCTCGCCGAGACGCTCGCCCTCGTCACCGACGGCGCGGAGTCGCGCGACGTGTCGCGCGCGGAGAGCGTCGTTCGCGCCTGCGTCGAGTCTCTCAACGCCGAATATGAACGCGCCGGCCGTGCCTTCCGCATCGAGTCCGTCGCAGGTGGCTACAGATTCATGACGCTCCCGCTGCACGCGGGAGTCGTCTCGCGGTTCCACGGCGCTCGCGCCTCCTCGCGCCTCAGCCGCGCAGCGCTCGAAACCCTCGCCGTCATTGCCTATCGACAGCCGGTCACTCGCGCGGAAGTGGAAGCCATCCGAGGCGTCGCCTGCGGCGAGGTCCTCCGCACACTCCTCGAACGCCGACTCATCGCCATCACAGGCCGCGCCGAGGAACTGGGCCGACCCATGCTCTACGGCACCAGCCGACAGTTCCTCGACGCCTTCGGCCTCTCGTCGATCAAGGACCTCCCGACCGTCGCGGAACTCAACTTCGATGCCACCGACGGGGGCGCGTGAGGCGCGGGCGGTGATCGCACACCCGAAACATGCCGGACCGCTCCCGGCGGTGCGCCGCCGATATCACCTCCACCTTCCCGGCGTGGTCTACGCCGCCGTCGCGGTCTTCACCGCCGTCGGCGCGATCAACAGCCAGAACAACCTCCTCTTCTGGCTCTTCGGCGTCGCAGTGGCAGGACTGATCCTCTCAGGCTTCGTCTCCGGCTCCGCTCTCATGGGCGTGCAGGTCGAACGCGAGCCGATCGCCGAGAGCGCGGTCGGGGGCGCGGTCGTCATCCGCTACACCGTGCGGAACCGCAACCGGTTCGTTCCGGCCTGCGCGCTCACGATCACGGAGTCGCAGGCCGTCCGACGCGGGCACGCAGCCCCGACCTGGACGGCCCACCTCCCCCAGCCCATGGCGTTCGTTGCACATGTCGGGCCGAGGCAGGCCGTACACGCCGAAGCCATCGTCTCCCCGACTCGACGCGGAGAGGCCACCTTCTCGCGGATCACGGTCTCCAGTGCCTTCCCCTTCGGGCTTACCCGCAAGAGCGTGACCTTCGAGCAGCCCCAGGGTGCCATCGTCCATCCCTCGCCCGCCCCAATCCGCCACGGACTTCTCCGAACACTCAGACCGCGCGGCGATGGCAACGCGGCTGCGCTCCGCTCCGCGGGCGTCGGCGGTGAGTACTACGGCCTGCGCGAATACTCGCCCGGCGACAGCCACCGCCTCATCGCCTGGCGGGCGTCCGCTCGCACAGGGCAACTGGTCGTGCGGCAGACTTCACGCCCCGCTCCCAGGCGGCTCTGGATCGTGCTCGACCTCGCACCCGAGACCGAGTCACATGAGACCGCCGACCCATTGCGAGAGGAAGCTGTCAGCCTCGCCGCAGGAGTCGCCACCGCCGCCTTCGAGTACGGATACGCCGTCGGGCTTTCCATCGGCGGGCGGGGCACCCGCCTCGCCGCCCGATCAGGAAGGAGCGCGCTCCGGGCGCTCCTCACCGAACTCGCCCTCTTCGACGCGCCGTCCTTGTCGCCGCCCGGCGGGCAACCGGCCGCTCCCCCGCCGGGGAGGTCGGACGCCTTCGTCGTCATCAGCGAGCGAAACGCGCCCGGACTTCTCATGCCCGGAGGCGCAATGAAACTCAGCGCCGACAAGCCTGAGGCGTGGATCGCATCCGGAGCCGGGCAGAAGGCTCAATCGCCCGACGGAGTACCCGGGCAATGACGCAACATCGCGTCCGGCCATCACCCGTTGTGGTCACGGCGCTCCTCGCCGTGGCGGCATGGGGTTCAGCCTCGGGAGATGCCGTCCGCGCAGCCGGCGTCGCTGCCTGCCTGATCGTGTTCGGACTCGCCACAGGCGGCGTCGGCGGCCGGATGCCCCCTCGATGGCTGGTGAACTCGCTCGTGCTCCTCGCCATCCTCGACGCCGTCAGAGTCGCGCTCGAGCGCTCGCTCGGTGTTGACGAGTTCGCTCGGTTCCTCCTTTGGGTGCTCATCATCAAGATGCTCGACCGCCGCAGACCCAGAGACGAGGCGCAACTCCTTTCCCTGAGCGTGTCTCTCGCCTTCGGCGCGGCGCTCACCAGCAACAGCCTCGCCACAGGGCTACTCCTCCTCGCCATGCTGCCCACACTCGGCGCCGCTGTCATGCGCCACCAGATCGCCTCGGCCGCGGAGCGCGTCGCCGACTCCCGGCGCCGAGCGCTCAACGAGCGCGCCGACGCCCCGGAGGTCGGTCTCGTCGCCGGGAGGCAGTTCCGCCGCGACCTGCGAAGGCTCAACACCATCTGTGTCGCGGGTGTGTGCCTGCTCAGTGCTGGCGTCTTCGTCCTCATGCCCCGAGGAATCGGAATGGACCGATTCGGCCGATGGGGGAACGCAGGCGTCGGCCGCGTCACAGGCTTCTCCAGCAAGGTCGACGTAGGACTCGGAGGACTCATCTCCGAATCCCAGACACCGGTGCTCGACCTGACCGTCTTCGACGCACACCGCGGCGTCCGGCTCGGCGGCGAGGGAGAGGTCTTCTACCTTCGCGGCGCCGCACTCGAGACCTACACCGGACGAGCGTGGATTGTCGGAGCGCAGCCCGAACCCGCGGCCGAACAGTCAGGCACCCTCCCCGCCGGCGCTCGCCAGGAACTCGGCGCGGGCGGCGCGGAGCGGGAGACACGCCTCAGCATCACCATACGCAACGCCCCACCAGGACCGAGCCACCTCTTCACCAACTGGCGCCCGCTCACCGTGACCGTCCTCGACGGCGGGCGAGTGTCGTACAACTCCCACACCGGCGTCGTCATGCGCGACGGCCAGGGGGGAAAGTTCCGATACGAAGTCGAGTGCGGACGCCCCCGGCAACCTCGCGGCGCATTCTGGCGACGCCTCGAAAGGCCCGCATTCCCGGTCGAGGGCGTACGCCGACGGGCGATCGACATCGTCGAAGCCGCCGGCATCGAAACGGACGAAACCGGAAACGTCCCGCTCAACCGCATGCGCGAGGCCGCCATCGCAATTCGAACCGAACTCCGAACACGGTACTCCTACACCCTCGATTCCGCGCCACCCCCCCCGGGAGCCGACCCCATCGAGCACTTCCTCTCGGTGTCTCGCGCCGGACACTGCGAGCACTTCGCATCCGCCATGGCCGCCATGTGCCGCAGCGTCGGTATCGACGCACGTGTCATCACGGGCTACGTCGCCGTCGAGTACAGCGCAGCCACAGGTCACTACATCGTCCGCGAGAGCAACGCGCACGCATGGGTCGAGGTCGAAGAAGGGCCGGGCTACTGGCAAGCCCACGACCCAACCGCCCCCACCGACCTGCGCCGACTCCACGCCCCGCGGCCCGGCCTGCTCGCACGCGCGTCACGGTTCCTCGACGCCCTCGAGTACGCATGGATCACCTCCGTCGTTGGGTTCGACAGCTCGTCGCGGTCGTCGCTCTTCGCCTGGGCGGGGTCAGGCGAGAGTCACGCTCCACGACTCTACGACGGGGTCGCAGGCGACTTCGATGCGCCCGACTGGAAGTGGTGGGGGCGAGTGTTCGGAAACGCGCTCGTCGCCTCGTCCACGGTGCTCGCCGTCGGGATGGGCGTGTCCGCGATCGTCCGCCGCGTCCGAGCGGCGCGCGCGGCCCGCGCAAAGGCACGCGCCACCATCACCGATCCCGAACTTCGTGCTCGCATCCAACAGGCGTCCTTCTACGCCGATGCCCTCGTCCTGCTCAACGCCGCGGGGATGGGAAAGCCCGACCATCGACCGCCCGAGTCTCACGCCCGCATTCTCGACCGCACGGACCCAGCGATCGCACACGAACTCCGCGCGATCGCCTCGCTCTTCTACGTCGCCCGCTTCGGCGGTCGCGGCCTCATGCCGGCCGAACTCGAAGCGGCCCGAGCCGCCCTCTCACGCCTCCGCCGGCGGATCGCATCCGTCCCAGGGGACGAGCCTGGTTATCCGGATTCTCGCACGATTACACCCACCCCATGACCCTTCCAGCGCCCTGACCCGCAAACCACGCTCAAGCGGTGCACCGGACCGGTCGATGCCCTCACCGGCTCTCGGATTTCAGCGAGGTGGACGTGCCCCCCAACCGATCCAGGACCGAACGCTGGCGCGACAGCATCGAGCAGGTGCGCCAGCGAGGCGGCGCGCTCGAAATCACGCTCGCACGCGCCGCCGACGACTCCCCGCTCAAGGGCGCATCCGGCGCGGACCTCGTCTGGCGCGTACGCCTGCTCGACATCCGCGACGATCATCTGCTCGTCGAGCAGCCCGCCGCCGCCGGACGAGTCGTCCGACTTCACGCCGATCTCGCACTCATCGGGGCATTCTCCATCGGGCAGAACCGCTGGATGTTCCACTCGCACACCCTCGGCGACGAGCCGCGCGGCGGCCTCCGGCTCGCACTCCCCACACGCGTCGAACGATGCCAGCGACGCTCATTCTTCCGAATCTCAACCGCCGAACTCTCCCTCCCACGCGTCGAGTGCTGGCCCCTCCTCGACCCCATGACCGTCGCCCCCGCCGAGATCGCAAACCGCGACCAGGTCCTCCGCCTCGCCTCCTCGGGAGCAAGTGCCGACGGGCCGACGCCCATCGACGATGCGCTCCTGCCCGAAGTCGGCCCGGGATTCTCCGCAAGCCTCCTCAACGTCTCCGGCGGCGGCATCGGCCTGCTCGTCGAGCCGGACAACGCCCAGTCCCTCCAACGTTCAAACTACCTCTGGATGCGAGCCGACCTGCGCCCTCACGTCCCCGCCCCCATCGCCATGACCGGTCGCGTCGCCCACTGCCACACCGACAGCACCGGACGCATTCACGCCGGCATCGCCTTCGAGTTCGGCTTCAACGCCGGACACCGCGAGTTCGTCGTCGAGCAGGTCGGACGCTGCGTCGCCGCGCTCCTCGCGGGCGCCCGCAGAGCCGCCGCGTGAACAACAGTGGACATGCCCGAACGCCGCGTCCGCTGATGTCCACTGTCCACTGTCCAGTGTCCACTGTCCGAAGGCCCCGGTCTACGGCTTGAATCGCGGCGTCAGGTAACTCTCGGGCCTCTCACGCACGATCAACTGCGCATCCCCGCTCGCCGTGTGCAGCACGATGTCGTTCGAGCCGCCGTTCAGCGTCGCCGAGATCGCCGTTTGCGAAACCTGCGCCCCCAACAGCACCGTCTCCGGCGCGAAGATCTTCGCCGAGCCGTGCGGCGCGTTCATGCTGATCCTCCCCGCAGAGTCCGGCGTCACCACGCACACGATCGTCCCCTCATCCGTGATGAGCCGAACCGGCGCGGCCACTGGGTGGTCCGATCGCACCCGAATCCACCCCCCGGGCCTCCCCGCGCCCCCGCTCTCCACGTCCACAGCCCCCGCGACCCCGACAACCTCCACCGGTCCGCCCGCGTTGCGCACCGTCAGCCCGTCGCAACGCGGCACAAAGATCACGAGGTCCACCGGCTCCCCAGCGCCCCCCTCCGCGGGCGACGCCAGCACGCGGAGCACGCTCCGGCCGTCCTGGTCCACCGACTCGGCCGCGATCCACGCCTGCGCGTTCTCGCCCTCGGTGGCGACTCGCCCGCCCGTTCGCGTCCGGGCGACCACCACAGGCTCCGCCCGCCACGAGGTGACCACCACCTTGACCCCACCGTTCTGGTTCTGCACGTCCAGCCCGACCGCAGCCCCAGCCGCCACGGCCGGCCCGGCGATCGCGATCCGCTTGGACTTCGGGGCCTTGCACCCGCCCAGCGCGGAGAGAGCGACAACGGCCGCCAGGCCGAGCAGCAGCGTGCGGGCGACGAAACGGGGGGGTCGGTTCATGGGGGTTCTCTCGTTCGCAGTCTGATCGCGGGAAACGGGCTTCGACTCCGTCCCAGCGGGTACCGAGTCTATCGGCCGACCGGCCGCGACGGTCCACGGGCCGTTTCGGAACGAATCCGGCGGATTCACCGGCCGCCCGGAAACCCGGACACCCCCGCCCTGCTAAGATCAGGTTGAGGCCGGGACGATGCC
This sequence comes from Phycisphaerales bacterium, assembly GCA_035443945.1. Classification (GTDB taxonomy): domain Bacteria; phylum Planctomycetota; class Phycisphaerae; order Phycisphaerales; family UBA1924; genus CAADGN01. Next base: position 51,295 of record DAOMNQ010000011.1, read on the forward strand.
GGCCGCCCTGAGGATGAAAGAACCGACCGACCCGCGACCGACGGGGTGGGCGGTGCGACGATCGACAAGAACGGCTCTGGCGCGACGGTTCCCCGTCGACCGGGCCGGAAGGACGCCGGGGATGCTTTTCAGAGGGTGCAGCGCGATGATCGGGTTGTGTGAGTGCCGCACGCGTTGTTTCTCACTCGTGGCGGAGGCCGCGGACTGAAGGCAGTGGGGGCGTTCCAGACTTCTTGACGATTCCGCTCGCACCGGAAAACCCGGCGGGGTTCCGGCGGCGTCCACGCACGCGGCGCGTCCGTCGCCCGTCGCGGAACCGCGCCCGAGCGGGGTCGTCAGGAAGGTGGCCCATGCACGACGTCACGACGACGCTTGCGCAGAGTTCCATGGCCGGGGTCGTGCTCTGGGCGATCGCCGCCTTCGTGGCCGGCGCTGCCGGCGGATTCGTTCTGTGCCGTGTCCTCGCCACGGGCGCCTTGGCTCGCGCCAAGCAGGAGGCCGCGGCCCTCCGCGAACGGGCCGAACTCGACGCGAAGACCGCCGCCGAGAAGATCCGACTCGAAGCCGAACGCGACGCCCTCGCCCGGAAGGAGAAACTCGACGCCGAGACCGAGGCCGCCCGCGCCGAGACCCGCGACGCCGAACGACGGCTCGCCAAACGCGAGGATCTCCTCGACCGCAAGGAAGAGACCCTCGCCCTCAAGGAGCAGCAACTCAGCCGTCAGGTCGACGCCGCCCGCGAGCGAGAACGCAAGGCCGAGGAACGCGAGAAGGAGATCGAGCGCCTCATCGACGAGCAGCGCGAGCGCCTTCACGACGTCTCAGGACTCAGCCGCGAGGAGGCCAAACGCCAGGTGCTCGAACGCGTCGAGCAGGACTCCCGCCACGAGGTCGCCAAGGTCGTCCGCAAGGTCGCCGAGCAGGCCGAGGAGGAGGCCCGCAACAAGTCCACCCAGATCCTCCTTAACGCCATCCAGCGATACGCCAACGAGGTCACCTCCGACTCCACCGTCCGCACCGTCGCCATCCCCTCCGACGACATGAAGGGCCGCATCATCGGACGCGAAGGACGCAACATCCGAGCCATCGAGCGCGCCACCGGCGTCGACATCATCGTGGACGACACCCCAGGCGTCATCGTCGTCTCCTGCTTCGACAAGGTCCGCCAGGCCATCGCCGTCGAGTCGCTCGAACGCCTCATCGCCGACGGCCGCATGCACCCCACACGCATCGAGGAAGTCGTCGAGAAGGTCAAGTCCGAGGTCGAGGAACGAATCGTCAAGATCGGACGCGAAACCGCCCTCGAAGTCAACCTCCGCGGCCTCCACCCCAAGATCGTCGAGGCCATGGGCCGCCTGCACTACCGCACCAGTTACGGACAGAACGTCCTCCGACACTCCGTCGAGGTCGCCTTCCTCTGCCAGATCATCGCCGAGCAACTCGGCCTCGACGGCCGGCTCGCGCGGCGCTGCGGCTTCCTCCACGACATCGGCAAGGCCATGGACCACGAGATGGAGGGCGGGCACCCCAAGATCGGCATGGACTTCGCGCGCCAGCACGGCGAGAAGGATGAGGCCGTCCTCAACGCCATCGGCGGACACCACGCCGACATCCCCGCCACCACCTTCTACACCCCCATCGTCATGGCCGCGGACGCCGTCTCCAGCGCCCGCCCCGGCGCGCGCCGCGAAAGCCTCGAACGCTACGTCCAGCGACTCAACGACCTCCAGGACATCGCCCTTGGCTACAAGGGTGTCACCGAGGCCTACGCCATCCAGGCCGGACGCGAGGTCCGCGTCATGATCGACGCCGCTCGCATCAGCGACGACGAGGCCTTCCTCATCGCCCACGAAATCGCCAAGCGCGTCAGCGAGGAAATGACCTTCCCCGGCGAGATCAAGGTCACCGTCCTCCGTGAGACCAGGGCGATCGAGTACGCCAGATGAAGCCGGCCCAGAGCCGACGCCGTGCCGCCGTCCGCAACGGCCTCCTCCTCCTCGCCTTCTCCGCCCTCGCCCTCGGCGTCGGCATCTCCGGCTGCATGGAGCGCCTCTTCTTCTATCCCGACCGCTCCCCCTTCACCACGCCCCCCGGCGTCCAGGACGTCAACTTCACCACCGCCGACGGCCTCACCCTCCACGGATGGTTCATCCCCCCGCGAGGCCGCACCCCCGACGCCCCACCCGCGCCCGCCGTCCTCCACGTCCACGGCAACGCCGGCAACGTCTCGCACCACCTCGTCTTCTGCGACTTCCTCGCCGAGGAGGGATTCGCCGTCCTCCTCTTCGACTACCGCTCCTACGGCCGATCCGACCCCGGCCCCCTCCGCCGACGCCGACTCCTCGCCGATGCGCACGCCGCACTCGACGCACTCATCGCCCGCCCCGATGTCGATCCCGACCGCGTCGCCCTCTACGGCAACAGCCTCGGCGGCGTCATCGCCCTCGCCCTCGCCGCCGAGCGACACGAGCCTCGCGCCGTGGTATCCGCCGCCGCATTCTCGCGCTGGCAGCGCGTCGCCTCCGACCACACGGGCCTCCTCGCCCGCGCCCTTATCCGCCACGGCCTCGACGCCGAAGTCACCGCGGCCAAACTCGCCGACCGCCCCCTCCTCGTCATCCACGGCACCGCCGACGAGATCGTCCCCGCCTACCACGCCCAACGCATCGCCGACTCCGCCCGGGCCGCCGGCGTCCCCGTCACCGTCACCCTCCTCGACGGCGTCACCCACAACGACCTCATGGTCACACGCGACGCCCAACGCACGGTCGCCGACTTCCTGCTCCAAACCCTGGCGCAGACGAGGTGACGGGGAGATGCGAAAAGCGAAAAGCGAAAGGCGAACATGAAAAGCAGCCATCAGAATCAATGCGGATGACGACCACCGCTACCTCGCCTCTTGTTCGCTTGTCGCTTTTCGTTCTTCGCTTCTCCCCCTAGAACCTATCCCCAAACCCATGATTCACCACAGAGAGACACAGAGGGCACAGAGAGAAAGAGCTTGTTTTTCCGCCTCTGTGATCTCTGTGTCTCTGTGGTGAAGTTGAATCTTGAGGATATGGGATAGGTTCTACTCCTGCCGCCGCGTCCGCCACGACCACTCCAGCGACGGATCGAACACCGTGATCCGCGCCGTCTCCACCATCTGCGACGCCGTCCGGTCCATCAGCACACGCTCCTGGCGAATCCGCAGCAGCCGCTCCAACTCCTCCCGCACCGACTCGATCGGCGTGCCGTCCCCTTCCGTCCGCTCCTCGAGCATCAACAGCGCATACCCGCTCTCCAGCGCAACCACCGGGCTCAGTTCCCCCGGACGCAGCGCATCCAGCGATCGCCGCACCGACACCGGGTACGCCGGGTCCGCCGGGCTGATCGGCTCCAGCAGCCCCCCCCTCGGCCCCGAAGCGTCGCTCGACCGCGCCACGGCCTCCTCCATGAACGCCGCGCGCCGATCCGCCGCCCCCTCCACGCGCGATCGCGCCTGCGCCGCCTCTCGCTCGCTCGACACCACGATGATCCTCGCCCGGCACCGCGGCCCGTGCCGAACCGCGTGCGCCGTCCGCACCTGCTCCTCCGTGATCACAACCTCCCCCTGCACCAGTTGCCGCAGCATCGCGTTGCGCCTCAGCAGCCCGTCGAACCGCGCCGGCCCCAGCCCCCGCGAACGCCGGATCCGCGACAGCATCTCCGAAGCCGAGTCGCTCCCCGCCCCCTCCGCCGACAGCGACCGCTCAACCAACTCCCGCTCCCGGCGCAGGTCCGCCTCCGTCAGTTGAAGCCCGCGCCGCGCGAACTCCGCCTCCACGACCCGCGTCAGCGCGACCTCCTCGACCGCCGCCGCCCCCGCCGCCTCCGACAGAATGGCCCGCATCTCATCCCACGACACCGGTTCCCCGCCCACCATCACCGGCGGCCGCTCCACCGCCGTCGGCTGCCGCCCGGCCGACACCTGCCGTTCCGATGCCTCCAGACCCCGCAGGTCGCGGGCGTTCGGCCCCTCACGGGTCTGGCTCTGGCTTGTGCATGCCGCCAGCAGGCAGCACCCAGTCACGACTGCGAAGGTTCGAGGCAACCCACTCGAAGGCATCAACCGGTTGTGGCTCATGCCCCGATCAGAGGGGCACTCACCCCACAAGGTCAACCGATCCCGCCCCGCGGGGTGTATGGTGATGAGGGCGCGCCGGTTCCGCACGAACCGCCCGCCCCTCCCGATGACCGACCACGAACCCACACCCCGCCCCGCACCACGCCCGCAGCCTCGCGTCGTGCTCTGCCCCTACTGCGGCTCGCGCTCACGCGATCCCCACCGCTGCGAGTCCTGCGCCGGCTACTTCGACCCCCTCTCCCGCCAGGCCACCCAGAACGCCATGGGCCCCTGGTTCATCCGCGACGACGCCCAGCCATTCCGCCCCGGCTGCTCCTTCGAAACCCTCCGCACCCTCATCCGTCGCGGCAGAATCACCCCCGAAACCCCCCTCCGCGGCCCCACAACCCGGCAGTTCTGGGTGCTCGCCAGGCGTTGCCCCGCCGTCGCCAATCTGCTCGGCATCTGCCACGCCTGCGCGCACCCGGTCGAACCGCGCGACCGCGGCTGCCGACACTGCGGCGTCTCCTTCGAACCCCCACCCGATCGCCAGCAACTCGGCCTCGGCAGTGTGCGCCTCCTTCCCGGACACGCCACCCCCGAGGACGTCGCGGCGATGACCGACGTGCCGCCGCAATCGCTCGCGGCTGTCGCAGAGCCGGCCGGCCGACACGAACAACCTGAGGTCGCCGAGATCGCGTCGGCCCCCGACACCCCCGATCCGGCCATCCTCGCACGAGTCACGACGCTCGAGCGGAATCTTCGGGTCCTCCGACGCTCGCGCGCAATCTACCTCGCAACCGCGATCGTCCTGCTGCTCGCGTCGGCCTTCGTCTTCGCTGCTCCTTCGCTCGGAGTCGGGCTTGGTCCCATCGATCGCTGGCTCGGCCGCACGCACGCCGAGAGGCGGGAACTTGCCGAGCCTGGGCTTGGATCGGCTGTCCCCGTGCCCGCACACCCAACGCCGATCCCGCCCCCCACATCGATGCCACCCCGCGATCGGCATCCGCCACCGGACAACGACGGATCGCCCGGCCGGACCCCCGGAACGCCCGATCTCACCGACGACCAGCAGGCCGCCCAGTCCGCTCCCCGGCCGTCAGCCCTGCGACGACTCGAGGAACTCGCCCGCTCCGGCAGGCCGGAGGATCTCGCCCCGGCCGACCGGATCGCGCAACGCGCGATCGAGGACGGATGCCCCCCCGAGGAGGTATCACGACTCCAGGACGCGCTACGAATCAGGCTTGCGTGGCACTCCCTGAGAACATTTCCCTAACCCGATCCGCCCACGAATAGCCACGTCCGGCGCCCCCGGCCGGTCTTTTCTCGAATTGTCCGGGAATTGGTCGATTCAGGGCTGGACAACGGGTCAAGGTTCCATTACTTTTGATCCGTGGGGGTTCAATCTTCGGCCGCACTCGCGGCTTACGGAGGTCTGCCATGAAGAGTCGGATGCAGCCCCAATCGAAGGGGTTCACCCTGATCGAACTCCTGGTCGTCATCGCGATCATCGCCCTGCTCATCGGCATCCTGCTTCCCGCGCTGGGTGAGGCTCGCCGCGCCGCCAGGCTCGCCATCTGTCTTTCCAACCAGAACCAGATGGCAACCGCGACGCACTCCTACTCCGCGGACTTCGAGGACCGGGTCCGGTCCTTCACGTGGCACCTGAACAAGTGGGACCGGAACACGTGGTCGGACCTGCGCCCTTCGAACGGCGAATCGTTCACGTTCGACGTCGACGGCGCCGCCATGCAGGCCATCGACATCATCCGCCGCCGCACCGCGCGGGACACCACCTTCCCGAAGATCGGCAACCCGGGATGGATCCCGCACATCCTCTACACCCATCTCGTGCTGAATGACTACCTCGCCCAGCGTCTTCCCGAGAGGATGGTCGTCTGCCCCGAGGATTCCTACCGCCTCAAGTGGCAGACCGACCCCGTGAACTACTTCGACCAGGACTTCTGGCGTCCCCATCAGCCCCCCGCCAAGGCATTCCCGCAGAACAAGCGCTGGCCGTACAGTTCCAGTTACGTCCCGGGAATCGCCACCTTCGACCGCGCTCACAGCATCAACATCCGCGTTGGGAACCCGAAGCGAACCCACAACGCGACCAACCACGCGACCTTCTGGGTGAACGCGGACAACGGCATGCTCGGCGGCGTCAAGATCGCGGACGTCCAGTTCCCCGCCAACAAGGTCGACTTCTACGACACACACCAGCGCCACTTCGGCAAGCAGGCGCTCTACTTCCCGGAACCCGAAGCCAAGACCGTGATCTCGTTCTTCGATAGTTCCGTCTCCGTGCGCACGACCCAGGACGCCAACCTCGGCTGGAATCCGACCCTGCCGAGCGCTGCGGAGTACTTCGTCGCCTACCAGCCCGATACCTACGAGTATCCAAACAAGGGTGGCGAAGCGTCCAAGCAACTCCGCCAGGTCTGGAACTACACACGCGGCGGGTTGCAGGGCGCGGACTTCGACGGCGATCCTCTCAACACCGGACAGCCCAAGAAGTAGGCCTCGGCTCGACAGCATCGAACGCACTCGAACGCCCGGCCTCACCGCCGGGCTTTTTTTCCGCGCCTCAGCGGCACCCTGACTCGACCGCGATTCGCTCGCCTCCAGCCGTATGATCTGCCAAGTGAGTCGCCGGCCCAGATCGCAGGAGGCACGATGAAGGTTCTGGTCGCGGACAAGTTCGAGTCTTCGGGCGTCGAAGCCCTCCGCTCCCTCGGCCTCGACGTCGTCTCCGACCCCTCCCTCGCACCCGATACTCTCCCCCACGCCCTCGCCTCCCTCGCCCCCGAAGTCCTCATCGTCCGATCGACGAAAGTCCCCGCCCCCGCCCTCGCCGCGGCCTCGGCCCTCCGCCTCATCGTCCGCGCCGGCGCGGGCGTCGACAACATCGACGTCCCCGCCGCCTCTGCCAGGCGCATCGCCGTCTGCAACTGCCCAGGCATGAACGCCGCTGCCGTCGCCGAACTCGCCATCGGCCTCCTGATCGCCTGCGACCGCCGCATCCCCGATCAGGTCAACGAACTCCGCGCCGGCCGCTGGAACAAGAAGGAGTACGGCAAGGCCCGCGGCCTGCGCGGTCGCACGCTCGGCGTCGTCGGCGTCGGCGCGATCGGCGGCCACGTCGTCCGCACCGCACAGGCCATGGGCATGCGCGTCGTCGCCTGGTCGCGCGGCATGACCACCGAGCGAGCCGCCGAACTCGGCGTCGAGTCGGGCGGCTGCACGCGGCCCGACCTCCTCCGCATGGCCGCCGCCTGCGACGCCGTCAGCGTCCACGTCGCCCTCACGAACGAGACGCGCGGCCTCTGCGACGCCGCCTTCTTCAACGCCATGAAGCCCGGCGCGATCTTCGTCAACACCTCGCGCGGCGCGGTGGTGGACGAGGCCTCCCTCGCCGACGCCGTCCGCGCCAAGGGCCTCAAGGCCGCCCTCGACGTCTACGCCGCTCAGCCGGGGACGCCCGAGGCCGAGTTCAACCCGCCCATCGCCGCCCTGCCCGGCGTCTACGGCACCCACCACTGCGGGGCCTCCACCGACCAGGCCCAGCAGGCCGTCGCCGACGAGACCGTGCGTATCGTCAGGGTGTTCAAGGAGACCGGCCGGTTCGAGAACTGCGTGAACGCGGGGGAGATCCGCTGATCCGACGGCCCTTTCGACGAGGAGCGCCCGAGATGACCACCATGCCCGCGACAGCCACCGATCGTGTCTTCAACTTCAGCGCAGGCCCGGGCGTCCTCCCCGAGGAGGTGCTGCGGCAGGTCCAGCAGGACGTCTGGAACATCGCCGGCACCGGCATGGGCATCATGGAGCACTCGCACCGCGACAAACTCTTCGACCGCGTCCTCGCCGAGGCCATCGCCGACTGCCGCAAGGTCGGCAACATCGGCGACGACTACGAGGTCCTCTTCCTCACCGGCGGCGCAACCACCCAGAACTTCATGGTCCCCATGAACCTGCTGCCGCAGGACGGCGTCGCCGACTACCTCGTCACCGGCTACTGGGCCGAGAAGAGCGCGGAGGAGGCCGCCCTCTACGGCAAGGTCAACCTCGCCTTCGACGGCCGACCCTTGAAGCACACCTTCGTCCCCAGGCAGAACGAGATCAACCTCACCCCGAACGCCGCCTACGTCCACTACACCAGCAACAACACCATCGTCGGCACCGAGTACCACCACGTCCCGCAGCCGCCCGCGGGCGTCCCGCTCGTCTGCGACGCCTCCAGCGACATCTTCAGCCGCCCGTGGGACGTCACGAAGTTCGGCCTGGTCTACGCCGGCGCGCAGAAGAACGTCGGCCCCGCCGGAACAACCCTCGTCATCATCCGCAAGGACCTGCTCGACCGGAACCCGCGCCCGCTCCCCAGCCTCATGCAGTACCGCGTCTTCGCGAAGAACGAGAGCCGCCCCAACACGCCGCCCGTCTTCCCGATCTACGTCGTCGGCCTCGTCTTCAAGTGGATCCTCAAGCAGGGCGGACTCGCCCCCATCGGCGAGCGCAACGCCGCCAAGGCCAAGATCATCTACGACGCCATCGACGCCTCCGAGTTCTACCGCGGCCACGCCCGCCCCGACAGCCGCTCCCTCATGAACATCACCTTCCGATGCCCCACCGAAGAGCAGGACACCCTCTTCCTGAACGAGGCCAAGAAGGAAGGCATGGTCAACCTCAAGGGCCACCGTTCCACCGGCGGCATGCGCGCCAGCGTCTACAACGCCTTCCCCGCCGAGGGCTGCGAGGCCATCGCCCAGTTCATGCGCGACTTCGAACGCCGCCACGGCTGATCCGAGCGACGCACGCCCGGACGACCTCCTCAACCGTGATCCGCTCCATCATCGCGCGCCCCAGCCGCTCGTCCTTGTGGTCGAGCCGCTCTCCCTCGCGCACGTGCTGGATCACGTCCCTCTCACGCCGCCACGGCCCCACCCGTTCCACCCGCGTCGGCCCGTACAGCCCCACCAGCGGCCGATCGAACCCAACCGCCATGTGCAGCGCGGCCGAGTCGTTCGCCACCACCAGCGAAGCCCGCCGCACGATCGCCATCAGCCGTCCCACGCCCGTCGCCCCGATCAGGTCCACCACGCGCTCCTCGCGCGACGCGAGTTCCATCAGCGCCCCGCACTGATCCCGCTCCGACGCCGAGCCGACCACGACGACACGCTCCGCCCCATGGCGCAGCAGCGCGCCCGCGAGCACCGCGAACCGCTCCGCCGGCCACCGCTTGCCCGCCCAGCGGCTCGTCGGCGAGATCACCACGAACCGGCCGGCGAACCTCCCGTCCGACTCAACCGCCCGCTCGTCCTCGGCCGGCGCATACAGCCGCATGTCCTCGACCGCATCCGCTCCTGCTGCCTTCGCGAGCGAGAGCATCCGCTCCACCGTGTGCGCCTCCGCCGACACGCGGCACCGCTCGTTGCAGAAGATCCCCGCCCCCTCGCGTGCATCCGCGTAACCGATCCGGCGCCGCGCCCCGCTCGCCCACGCGAAGAACCCCGAGCGGAAGAGGCCCTGGGCGTCGATCGCCAGGTCGTACCCAGCCGCCCGCAGCGACCGCACCAACCCCCGCAGCCCGCCCGCCCGCCCCGCACGCAGGTCCGCCCCCATCCGCCCACGCGCGAACGGAACGACCCCCGTCAGCGCAGGGTGCGCCCGCACCGCATCCGCGAAACTGTCCTGCACCAGCCAGTCGATCCGGGCCGACGGGAACGCCCGCCGCAGGCTCGCCAGCACGGGCACCGTGCGGCAGACGTCGCCCAGCGCGCTGGGACGGATGAGCAGGATTCGGCTCGGGGCTTCCACGCGGCCCGGATCATACGAGCAACGCCCCCGAAACCTCCGCCCCCCAGGCCCCAACAATGCCACGGGCCGACGCGCACCCGCGCCGTCCGTCCCGAACAAAGGGGTCAGCCATGCTCAGAACTCGAGTCCTCGCGCCGTTCGTCGCCCTCGCCGCCACGCTCGCCGCTGCGGCGAACGCCCAGCCCGTCCCCGTCCTCGTGCTCCGAACGCACGGCGCGGCCGCCCTCTCCGCCGACGGCCCGGACGCCGCCCTTCGCGCCGCTCTCGCCATGCTCCCCGCCCGTGTCGCCGAACTCCCCGGCGAGGCGCCCGATATGCCTCCCGAGGCCGCCGCCCTCATCCGCACAGCGATGGCCGCCGTCGCCCGACCCGCGACGCTGAGCCTCTGCTACGACCCGATGAACGTCGCGGGCGGGATGTTCGGCTACGGCTTTGTCCTCTCGTTCGAGTGCGAGAACGATGCCGACGCCGCGATGCTGCACGCCGTGCTCGAAGAAGGCATGCGTCAAAGCCCGGCCCTCCTCGGCCCGCCCGAGGCCAGCGCGGACTTCGACGGCATGAAGGAAGCGTGGACCGCCATCGCGCAGGTCCGCTACGGCCCGCGCCGCGTCGGCCAGGCAACGCGCTACGAACTCCACGTCGGCTCCGTGAGCGACCCCGCCGCCGGCCTCGACGCCCTTCCCGCGACCCTGGATGCCCCGGGCTTCACACCCACCATCTCCGCCGTCGTGAACCTCGCGGGTCTGACGCCCGCCGCGACGATCGCCCGCTCGCTGCCCGGGCCGCAGGCCCCGCAACTCGCACAGGCAACGACGCAGATGCAGGCCGCGGGCCTCATCGGCGAGAGCGCGATGCGCATCTCCATGCAGGACGGCATCGCCAAGGACGCCGCCCACACCCGCACCACCATCCACGGCGCGCGCCGCTACAGCGAAGCCCTCGGCATGTCCACCACCGGCCTCACCACCGACGACCTCCGCGCTGTTCCCGCCGACGCCCACTTCGCCTCGCTCGCCACGATGGACATGGGCTTCCCGGACCGCCTGCTCGCGCAGTTGCGTGCCAACGGCCTGCCCGTCGATCACGCGCTCGCCCAGGTCACGCGCGCGACCGGCATCGACCCGCTCGAGGACGTCCTGCGCACGCTGGGCGGCGCGGTCGCCGTCTACACCTCCGACTCGACCGGGGCCGGCTCGCTGCTCTCGGGCGTGATCGCGTTCAGCGTCCGCGACGCCGAGCGGCTGCGGGCGACGCGCGTGAAGGTCGCCTCACTCGCCAACGGCGCGATCGCCGCGCAGGACGAGCGCGCCGCCATGTACCTCCGCGTCGAGCCGTGGACGCTCGACGGCGATGAGTACTACACGGTCCGCGCCCGCGGTGTGCCCGTGCCCGTCGAGTTCACGTGCGCCCTCACCGACAGGTGGCTGATCCTCGCGCCCTCCGCGCAGGCCGCCGTCGCTGCCGTGCGCCAGGCGACGGGCCGCGGCGACGAGGGCCTGACCGCGAACCGTGCCTTTGCCTCGCGCTTCGCCGCCGTTGGCGCGCCCGTCACCGCCGCGACCTTCATCAACACCGACCGGACCCTCCGCGCCGGCTACCCGTTCCTCGTCCTCGCTGGCGCGGCCGTCGGCAACACGGTCCGTTCGCCCCACGGCGACGCCCGCGACCCGGGCATGATCGTCCCGCTCTACAACGACCTGCGCCGCAACGCCCAGCCGGTCGTCCAACTCTCGTGGTGGGAGGGCGACGACAAGGTCACGCACACCACCGGCGACCGCTCGCTGCTGGTGCGCGCGGGGGGCGTGCTCGGCGCGGGCGCACCCGTCATGCCGATCGTCGCCGTCGCGGCAATCAGCGGCGGCTCACGTCCGCGTGCCATCGGCGGGCTTGACGCGGACTGGATCACATCGCCGGCGACGGCCTTGGCCGCACGGGCCATGCTCGGCGATCCCGCCGCGCGGCTGGTGATGCTCCTCGGCGCGAGCGGGGGCTACGCTTCGTGGCCGGGCGATGCGGGGCGCGATGCGCTCCCCGCCCCGGCGACGGATGCGCAGCGCTGATGCACGCGAACCGAACCACCCGCACCTCGACACACGCCGGCCGGGCCTTCCGGTCGGCGTTGTGCGTTCTGGCGGTGATGTGCGCTGTCGTCCGCGCTGCCGCCGCCGACCCGCCGGTGGGCGCGCTGGCGTGGGTCGCGGTTGAGGCGAAGGAGCGGGGCCTGGAAAGGCCCCGCCCCGAGATGAGCGGGCCGCGCCCCGGGGCGTGGATCGATGCGATCGTGCACGCGACGCTGCCCGCGCGCACGCCCGCGTCGGACGCGGTCGTCGGCGTCGTGGGGCGTGCGCTGGCGGAGGGTCTGCGCGTCGAGGTCGTCCTGCTGGACTTCGCCGCCGGTCCCGGGCCGAGGGATGGGACGGCTGACGTCCTGCGCTTCTCCCTCGTCGTCCGCGTGGAGGGGGGGGCGTTCGAGGCGTTGCGGGGCGTCGTGCGTGAGGCCTTTCCCGGCGCGCCAGCCGGCGCTTCGTCGTTCACGGCCGACGGCGCGCCAGCGTGGCAGACGGTGGCCTTCACCGAGCGCGAGGGTGCGTTTCTGCTCGGGGTGGGCGTGGATGCGCTCGCCGCGTGGGAGCGCGCCGCGGCCTCTGGCGCGGAGCCTGCGTGGGCGATCCACCGCGCTGCGCTCGGGTCGCACCAGGCCGGCGCGGCCGCCGTCGCGTCGGCGTTCATCGACGCCAATGCGCTGCGCCGCGCCTTCCCGGAGAGTTTCGCGTCGGGGCGGCTCGGGCGCGTCGCGCACGCGTGGGGCATCGCCAACGCACGCTCGCTGATGGTCCGGGCGGCTGCGTCCCCGCGCGCCGATGCCCCCCCCGCGCTGCTCATCGACGGGGCCTTCGAGGCGCGGTCGAGGCCGCCCGGCTCGGTCGTGGTGGAGCCGATCGTCGGGGCGTCGTGGCCGGGGGGCGCGAGTGCGCTCGCGGGTGAGGGTGGGGCGTGGGCGTCGGCGGTGCCGGCCGCGTGGTCGCGCGCCCACGAATGGGCCTTGCGCACGTGGGAGGCTTCGCGCGACGGGTGGGGGACGATCGAGTTTGATGCGCGCCGGGCGCGCTGGGAGCGGCAGCACGTGCCGCGGCTGCAACGCCTCTTCGGCTCCACCGGCCCCTGGGCGATCGTCGCCGGCGGCCGTCTTGTTGTGCCGCTTGGGCCCGACGCTGACCCGTCGCGTGTCGCGGCGGACCTGGCCGCGCTGTTCGCCACCTTCGGCGACCGTGCGGCGGTCTCGGATGACGGCCTCTCCGGCTCGATCCGCGTCGGTCCCGCGCCCGGCGCGGCGGCGCGATGGAGCGTCCGCCGCGAGCCGCGTTCGGCGGTCGTGGTCGAGTTTGGTGAGTGACGGTGGCGACGAGGCCGGCCGAGGTGAGTCGCCGGCCTGCGCGGTGGGGCACCGGCGCCACGGCGTCGCTTCGTGTGGTGTTTGGGGATGGGTCCGATGGGACCTATGGAGGGTGGGCCGGGGCGAGGCCTGCGCGGGCGAGGAGAGCGGCGGCGGCGGTGAGGCTGGGCGTGGGGGAGGATGAGGATTTGAGATTTGAGACTTGAGAGGGGGGGG
>DAOMNQ010000012.1:0-4116 GCA_035443945.1 Phycisphaerales bacterium
GGTTGCCGTTGACAGTGATGGGGCCGTTCAGACGGTTGTTGCCGCTGCTGGTGAAGAGGAGTTGCGAGCCGTCGGTGAGGGTGAGCGTCCCGCCGGCGATGACGCCGCCGCTGAGGATGAAGGACCCGGTCTGGGCGTTGAGGGTCATGGTGGCCGCGGTGTTGGTGATCGTGCCGATGACGTTGACGGTGCCGCCGTTGCGGAAGAAGTTGGGCAGGCCGAGGCCGACGGTGGCGACGGAGCCGCCGATGTCGAGGGTGCCGCCGTCGGCGCCGATCGAGCCGTTCTCGCTGGTCCACGAGGCGGCGGTGATGCGGAGGGTCGAGCCTGTGGCGGCGCGGACGGTTCCCTCGTTGGTGAACTGATCCGCGTTGATGACGATGCCGCTGTTGGCGTTGGCGGTGATGGCGCCGAGGTTGAGGACGGCCTGGATGCCCGCGCCTGTGGAGGAGATGGAGGAGGTGAGGGAGGGCGATCCGCCGTTGATGGTGGCGTTGGCGGCGATGGTGAGGACGGTGCCGTCGGGCCCGGAACTGCGCACGGAGCGCTGGGCCGAGTTGTCGGAGACGAAGGTGATGGTGCCGTTGGAGAAGGTCTGGGTGCCGATGAAGTCGATGGTGTCGCTGCCGCGCACCGAGAGGACGCCGTTGAGCGTCAGTCCGTCGGTGATCCCGAGGAAGCCGTTGCTCCCGGACCGGTCGAGGTTGCCGTTGACAGTGATGGGGCCGTTCAGACGGTTGTTGCCGCTGCTGGTGAAAGCGAGCGAGACGCCGTCGAAGGTCCACGAGCCGCCCTCGAGGGCGCCACCATTGAGCGTCGTCGCGGCCTCCATGGTGGCGGTGGTGAGGAGCGTGAGCCGGCCGCCGGTGAAGTTGATGGCCTCGCGAGAGAGGAGGCTGTTGACCGAGCGGTTGCCGGTCGTGGCGCTGTAGACGATGGTCGGGTTTTCGGCGACGTCGATGGTGACGTCGTCCGCCGCACCGGGAACGGCGATGTTGCTCCAGTTGTTCGGGTCGTGCCAGTTGACGCCGTCGCCGGCGCCGGTCCACGACACGGCGGCGAGGAGGACGCGGCCCTCCAGCGGCTCGACGAACGCACCAGATGCACCAATGCCACGTCCCCTGGTCCCCTGCTTCATGCGTGTTCTCCCCTCTTGCGGAATGGCCCCGCGACCCGCCCGGCGAACGCCTCTGACACGAACCGGGTGCGAGGAAGGGGCAGAGTACGCCCGGGCGCACCGCCGCTCAATGAAAAACCCGGCGGATCTGGGATGCCGAGCGCAGGGGATCGCCCCCGGAACCTCTCGTAACTCATTGCAAAGCAAGTACTTGCGTGCGACGGAGCGACATGAAATCCGAGACGGGAGCGAGGTGGAAGTCAACCCCCACGCCGCCGAGTGCGTCGCGACCTATGCAACGGAGGCCCGCCGGTGCCGGTGGGCCTCCGCAGTGGTACAGGAGTGTTGCGTGAGGATCAGTAGTCGTAGTCGTCGCCGCCGCCTGCGGGGACCTTCTCCTTCTTCTCCTTGAGTTCGACGATGGCGGCCTCGGTGGTGAGGAGGAGTGCGGCGACGCTTGCGGCGTTCTGGAGGGCGATTCGCTCGACCTTGGTGGGGACGATGACGCCCATCTTGACGAGGTCGCCGAACTCGTGGGTGAGTGCGTTGAAGCCGTGGTTGGTCTCGGTCGCCTCTTCGACCTTCGACGCGATGACGGAGCCGTCGAGGCCGCAGTTGGCGGCGATCTGCTTGACGGGGGCGGCGACGGCGCGGTGTACGATGTCGATGCCGACGCGGACATCGCCGGTCGCGCTCTTGCGGATGCGGTCGAGGGCCTTGCGTGCGCGGAGGACGGCGACGCCGCCGCCGGGGAGGATGCCCTCTTCGACGGCCGCGCGGCAGGCGTGGAGGGCGTCCTCGACGCGTGCCTTCTTCTCCTTCATCTCGACCTCAGTGGCTGCGCCGACGTTGATCTGTGCGACGCCGCCGGCGAGTTTGGCGAGGCGCTCCTCGAGTTTCTCGCGGTCGTAGTCGGAGGTGGTGGCGTCGATCTGGTGTCGGATCTGCTCGATGCGTCCCTTGATGGCGTTCTGGGAGCCCGCGCCCTCGACGATGGTGGTGTTGTCCTTGTCGATGGAGACCTTCTTGGCGCGGCCGAGTTGTGAGAGTTCGATCTTCTCGAGATCGAGGCCGAGTTCCTCCATGATGGCCGTGCCGCCGGTGAGGACGGCGATGTCCTCGAGCATGGCCTTGCGCCGATCGCCGAAGCCGGGGGCCTTGACGGCGCAGACCTTGAGGACGCCGCGGATCTTGTTGACGACGAGGGTGGCGAGTGCCTCGGAGTCCACGTCCTCGGCGATGATGAGGAGCGATGCGCCCGAATCGGCGATCTTGCCGAGCAGCGGGAGCATGTCCTTGGCCGAGGAGATCTTCTTCTCGTGGATGAGGACGTAGGGCTTGTCGAGGACGCACTCCATGGTGGCGGGGTTGGTGACGAAGTGGGGGCTGAGGTATCCCTTGTCGAACTGCATGCCCTCGACGAGTTCGACCTCGGTTTCGAGGGACTTGCCCTCCTCGACGGTGATGACGCCGTCCTTGCCGACCTTGTCCATGGCCTCGGCGATGATCTTGCCGATCTGCTCGTCCTGGTTGGCGGCGCAGGTGCCGACCTGGGCGATCTCCTTGGAGGAATCGACCTTCTTGGACATCCTGCGGAGTTCGTCGGTGATGGCGGCGACGGCCTGGTCGATGCCGCGCTTGATCTCGTTGGGGTTGGCGCCGGCGGTGATGTTCTTGAGGCCCTCGGCGTAGACGGCCTCGGCGTAGATGGTGGCGGTGGTGGTGCCGTCGCCGGCGTCCTTGGAGCACTTGCTGGCGACTTCCTTCACCATCTGCGCCCCGAGGTTCTCGTAGGGGTCCTCGAGGGTGATCTCCTTGGCGACGGTGACGCCGTCCTTGGTGACGGTGGGCGCGCCGAAGGATTTCTCGAGGACGACGACGCGGCCGGAGGGTCCAAGGGTGACCTTGACGGCGTGTGCGAGTTTCTGGACGCCGCGGAGGATGCGCTCGCGTGCGTCGGTGTTGAATGCGATCTGCTTGGCGGCCATGGTTCAAATCTCCAAAGGGCCAAATGGCCAAAGGGCCAGATGCCGTGCTAAGGGTGTTCGTGCTCTTCGCTGCTGCTCTGCTGCTCTGCTGCTCTGCTGCTCTGCTGCTTTCTCTCATCCGATCCTGATCCAGACGAGTTGTGCGGCGTCGATGATGAAGACGTGCTTGCCGTCGGTGACCTTGACCATGTGGTCCGCCTCGTCGGGGAGGAGCATGGCGTTGGCGACGTTGCACTCGGTCGCGCCGTTGAAGTGGAAGGCAGCGGCGCGCTTGCCGTCGAGTTCGCGGAGTACCTGGCGGAGTTGGTCGGTGTTCATGGGGGGGCACCGGTCAGAGGCGATCAATCGATGATCGCCAGCACGTCGTCCTCGGCCATCATGAGGAACTCGTGCTCGCCGAGTTTGATCTCGGTGCCGGAGTAGGAGGAGAAGATGACGCGATCGCCCTTCTTGACGGTGAGGGGGATGCGTTCGCCGGTCTCGTGGTTGAGCGCGCCGTCGCCGACGGCCTCGACGACGCCGGTGCGGGGCTTCTCCTTGCCGGTGTCGGGGAGGTAGATGCCGCTGTCGGTCTTCTCCTGGGCCTCGTCGCGGCGGACGAGGATCTTGTCGTGGAGGGGTCGGACGGTGACTTTGGACTTGCTGCGGGACGGGGCTTTGGTCGTCGTTGCGGCCATCGGTTGCTTCTCCTCTTGCGTTCTTTCGTGGTGTTGCGTGGATGAAACCGACTCGTCCGCGCGGGGCGGACGGGTCAGACGGTGAACGTGGGGTCGGGGCCGGGCCAGCGGCCGCGGTAGAAGCGGAGCAGGCACCGGCGCAGGACTTCGAGCATGACTTCGAGGTCGTTGGGGCCGTGGGGGCGGTCGATGACGGCGAACGCGCCGGCGCGGAGTGCGGCGGCGATCTCGCGGCAGTCGTCGCGGTGCGAGCGGGCGCGCTTCACGACGACGGTGGGCGGGGGCTGGTCTAGGCGTCGGAGGATTTCGAGGAGGCGCGGGCCGCCTTCTTCAA